>NZ_JBEYZW010000121.1:0-18514 GCF_040646215.1 Streptomyces sp. NPDC046215
TACTTGATCGTCGCGATGACGTCGTCGACGGTCAGCACACCGGCGTCGAGGGGGGCGTCCGCACCGCGGCTGGAAGCCCGGATCGGCCGGGCCTTCGTGCTGCAGGGCGTTCAGGACCCACTGGGCGACGACCGGGTCCTTGGTCGCCTGGTCGTGCATGTAGAGGTCCAGGGGGCACTTGTCCTGGAGCACGATGTTGGTGACATGCTCCGCGGGGCCGGTCAGCAGGGCGCTGGTGTAGGGGACGACGATCTCGTCGTACTTGGTGGTGATCACCGTGTAGTCCGGTCCGGCCGGGGTCTCGGTGCCCTCGTTGAGCTTCTTCAGCAGGTCGGAGCCGTACTGCTGGTCCACGCAGGACGGGCAGATCGTCCAGCCGGCGGGGATGGCGAGCGGGTTCTTCGTGCCGTGGTTGGACGGGACGATGCCGACGAGGTCGTCGACCTTGTCCGCGCCGCCGAGGAACTTCACGTAGTAGCGCGGCAGCATGCCGCCCTGGCTGTGTCCGACGATGTCGACCTTCGCGGCCCCGGTGGCGCCGCGGACGGCCTCGACGAAGTCGCGCAGTTCGACGGCCGACTGCGGGATGGGGTCGGTCTCCAGGTGCCCGTAGTTGAAGGCGAAGACGCAGTAGCCCTCTTCCTTGAGCTTCGGGGAGAGCTTGGCCCAGTTCTCCGCCATCAGCTTGAAGGTGCCGTTGACCAGGACGACGGGCTGCGGGTGGGCCGCGTCCGGCTTGCACGACCAGTCGTTGGCCCCGCGCGGCGGGATGTCGAGGACGGAGGCGGAGGCCGGGGCCGCGAGGCCGGTCAGTCCGAGGGTCGCGGCGGCCGCGGCGGCGAGCAGGAACCGGACTGTCTTGCGCATACGCATGGGGGGATTCCTTTGTGCACGGACTTTCGCCCGAACCGTGTTCGACATTGTCGACCAGTGATCGAAATGTTTCCGTGCGCATAAGGATGACGTCAAGAGCATGACTTCTTGCGTATGTCACACGGGCCGGGGCTTGTCGCCCCGGCCCGCGGTGGTGTTGGCTGCTCACTTGAGCTCTGTGTCGCTCAGTGACTCCGGCCGTGCGCGGTGCCGCTGTCCGCCAGGTCCCCGGCCTCGTGCGGTGCGCCTCCGTAGCCCTCTTCCAGCTCCTGGCCGCGCAGCAGGAACCACGCCGCGACCGCCGTCGCCAGCAGTACCGCCGCGCCCACTCCGGCGGCGATCCGCAGGCCGTCGACGAAGGCTTCCTGTGCGGAGGCGAGCAGGGCCGCCCCGCGCTCGGCCGGCAGCTCGGCCGCCGCTTCGACGGCGCCGCCGAGCGAGTCGTGCGCCGCGTCGGCGGGGCCCGCGGGCACCCCCGCGGGGATGGTGAACCCGCGGTAGACGCCGGTGACGATCGAGCCGAGGAGCGCGATGCCCAGCGCCGCGCCGAGCTCGTAGGCCGTCTCCGAGACCGCCGAGGCCGCGCCCGCCTGCTCCTTGGGGACGCTGGAGAGGATCACATCGGCCGTGACGGTGAACGAGAAGCCCGCGCCGACGCCGACGATCAGCAGGGACGCGCCGAGGACCGGGTAGGCCGTGCCCGCGTGGAGCCAGACGAGGACCGCGAGCGCGACGCCGATCGCCGCGAGCCCGCCGGCCACCACCGACCGCACCGACCAGCGCCGGGCCGCGCGCCCGGCCAGCAGGCCGGCCGTCACCGCGCCGACGGCGGCGGGCAGCTCCGCGAGCCCGGCCTCCAGCGGGTCGCGGCCCTGGACCAGCTGGAGGAACTGCGAGAGGAAGAAGACCAGCCCGGACAGGCCGAGGACGGTCAGCAGATCGGCGAGGACCGCCCCGGAGAAGCCCCGGTGGTGGAAGAGGCGCATGTCCAGCAGCGGCTTGGGCAGCTTGAGCTGGCGCCGGACGAACCAGGTCAGCGCCAGCACACCGGCCACCCCGGCCAGCAGGAAGGACCAGCGGAAGCCGTACGCCGCCGCTTCCTTGACGGCGTAGACGATCGCCACGATGCCGATCATCGACAGGACGACGCTGAGCAGGTCCCAGGGGCCGGGCGCGGGATCGCGCGACTCGGGCAGCAGTTTGACGCCGACCACGACGAGCACGGCCATCACCGGCAGGTTGATCAGGAAGACCGACCCCCACCAGAAGTTCTGCAGCAGGACGCCGCCCACGACCGGGCCGACGGCCGCGCCGGCGGAGGCCATGGCGCCCCAGATGCCGATGGCGAGGCTGCGCTCCTTGGGGTCGTGGAAGAGGTTGCGGATCAGGGCGAGGGTGGACGGCATGAGGGTCGCGCCGGCCACGCCCAGCAGGGCCCGGGCCGCGATCATCATCTCGGCGCTGGTGGCGTAGGCGTTGAGCACCGACACGGCGCCGAAGGCCACCGCGCCGCACAGCAGCAGCTTCTTGCGGCCGATGCGGTCGCCGAGGCTGCCCATGGACACCAGGAGGCCGGCGATGACGAAGGAGTAGACGTCGCCGATCCACAGCAGCTGGGTGCCCGAGGGGCGCAGGTCCTCGCTGAGGAAGGGGGTGGCGAGGCCGAGAACGGTCGCGTCGACCGCGATGAGGAGGACGGCCAGCGCCAGGACGGCCAGCGCGAGCCAGCGTCCCGGGCGCGGGGCTTCCGGCTGCGGGCCGGGTGCGGTGCTTCTCACGGCTTCATCCTCCGCTCTGCGCCGCCGAGCAGCAGCTCGGCGACCATGCGGGTGCGGTCCCGGGCGGCCACCCGGCCGTCCTGCACGGCCCAGGCGCTGCAGCCGATCAGCCCGTAGAGCGCTTCGGTGAGCCAGGCGGAGGACAGGTCCAGCCGGAAGGCCCCCTCCTCCTGGCCGCGCTGGAAGAGGGCGGTGACCCGGGCGTCGAGCCGGTTCCAGCCCTCGTGGACGCCGCCTTCGTAGAGCTGGTTCTCGGTGAAGAGGAAGGCCATGATCCCGGCGACGGGCTCGGTGGTCGCGATCAGCCGGCGGACGGCCTCGGCCGCGTCGCCCTCCTCGGTCCGGGCCTCGTCCAGGGCGTGCTCGAACAGCTGGATGCCGTACTCCTCCAGGGCGCGGACGAGCGCGTCGCGGCCGGCGAAGTGGCGGTGGAGGGTGGCGCGGCTGATGCCGGCCGCCTTGGCGATCTCGTCCATGGACGCGGTCGCCTTGCGGGTGAGCAGGGCGGCGGCTTCTCTGAGGACATGGTGGGGGTCGACGCTCATGAGACGACACTAACCCGAATGAGACGATGATGTCTCATTGAATAGGTGGGGTGACTCGCCCCCCGCTCCCGGGTCCGGGCCGGTGGGCCGTCACTGGGCCGTCCGGGTGGCGCACGGTTCGGCCGCGCCCCGAAGGGGCGCGGGGAACCGCGCGACCAGCCACGACGCACCCGCAGGCGACGCGCCCCACGTCCAGCGGAGCGCTCAGTGCTTGGCGGAGGCCCACTCCCGCTGGACGGCCAGGTCGGCCTTGACCTCGCCGAGCTGGACCGCGACCGCCGACGGCGCCGTGCCGCCCCGGCCGCTGCGCGAGGCCAGCGCGCCGGGCACGTTCAGAACGGTGCGGACCTCGGGCGTCAGGTGCGCGGAGATCTCCGCGAACTGCTCGTCGGTGAGCTCCTCCAGCTCGATCCCCCGCGCCTCGCAGACCTTGACGCACTCCCCCGCGACCTCGTGCGCCACCCGGAACGGCACGCCCTGCCGCACCAGCCACTCCGCGATGTCGGTGGCCAGCGAGAACCCGGCGGGGGCCAGCTCCTCCATCCGTTCCCGGTGGACCGTGAGGGTCGCCATCATCCCGGTGAAGGCGGGGAGCAGGACCTCCAGTTGGTCGCAGGAGTCGAAGACCGGCTCCTTGTCCTCCTGGAGGTCCCGGTTGTAGGCCAGCGGCAGCGCCTTGAGCGTGGCCATCAGGCCCGTGAGGTTGCCGATGAGGCGGCCGGACTTGCCGCGCGCCAGCTCGGCGATGTCCGGGTTCTTCTTCTGCGGCATGATCGAGGAGCCGGTGGAGAAGGCGTCGTGGAGGGTGACGAAGGAGAACTCCTTCGTGTTCCAGATGATGACCTCCTCGGCGATCCGCGACAGGTTGACGCCGATCATCGCCGTGATGAAGGCGAACTCGGCGGCGAAGTCCCGCGAGGCCGTCCCGTCGATGGAGTTGCCCACCGAGCCCCGCTCGAATCCCAGGTCGGCGGCGACCGCCTCGGGGTCCAGCCCGAGGGAGGAGCCGGCGAGCGCGCCGGAGCCGTAGGGGGAGACGGCCGTGCGCTCGTCCCACTGCCGCAGCCGCTCGGCGTCCCGGGACAGAGCCTGCGCGTGCGCCAGCACGTGGTGGGCGAAGAGCACCGGCTGGGCGTGCTGGAGGTGCGTCCGGCCGGGCATGGCGACGTCGGCGTGCGCCTCGGCGAGGCCGACGAGGGCCTCCTGGAGCTCGGCGAGCAGCCCGCCGATGATCCGGGCGTGGTCGCGCAGGTACATCCGGAAGAGCGTGGCGACCTGGTCGTTGCGGGACCGGCCGGCGCGCAGCTTGCCGCCGAGGTCGGGTCCGAGCCGCTCCAGCAGCCCGCGCTCCAGGGCGGTGTGCACGTCCTCGTCGGCGACGGTGCCGGTGAAGGTGCCGGCGGCCACGTCGGCCTCCAGCAGCCCGAGACCTTCGATCATCCGCTGGAGCTCGTCGTCCGTCAGCAGCCCGGCCTTGTGCAGGACGCGCGCGTGGGCGCGGGAGCCCTCGATGTCGTAGGGGGCGAGCCGCCAGTCGAAGTGGACGGAGGCGGAGAGCCTGGCCAGCGCCTCGGCCGGGCCGTCGGCGAAACGGCCGCCCCAGAGCCGGACGTCGTCGGTGGTGCCGTTGCTCACTTGCGTGCTCCTCGTGGATGGTGGTGGGGCGGCCGGCAGCCGGTCGGTCAGGCCAGGTCGCGCTTGGCGGCGATCTTCGAGGACAGGCCGAAGATCTCGATGAAGCCCTTCGACATGGACTGGTCGAAAGTGTCGCCGGTGTCGTAGGTGGCGAGGTGGAAGTCGTAGAGCGACTGCGGGGACCGCCGGCCGGTGACGACGGCCCGGCCGCCGTGCAGGGTCATCCGGATGTCACCGGTGACGTGCTCGTTGGCCTCGGCGATGAAGCCGTCCAGGGCCCGCTTGAGCGGGGAGAACCACAGGCCGTCGTAGACCAGCTCGGCCCACCGCTGCTCGACCTGCCGCTTGTACCGGGCCAGCTCGCGCTCGACGGTGACGGCCTCCAGCTCCTGGTGGGCGGTGATCAGCGCGATCGCGCCGGGCGCCTCGTAGATCTCCCGGGACTTGATGCCCACCAGCCGGTCCTCGACCATGTCGAGCCGGCCGACGCCCTGCGCCCCGGCCCGTTCGTTGAGCTGCCGGATCGCCTGGAGCACGGTGACGGGCGTGCCGTCGATCGCGACGGGGACGCCCTGCTCGAAGGAGATGACCACCTCGTCGGCCTCCCGGGGGACGGCCGGGTCGGCGGTGTAGTCGTAGACGTCCTCGATCGGGGCGTTCCAGATGTCCTCCAGGAAGCCGGTCTCCACAGCTCGCCCGAAGACGTTCTGGTCGATGGAGTACGGCGACTTCTTGGTCGTCGCGATGGGGAGGCTCTTGGCCTCGCAGAAGGCGATGGCCTTGTCCCGGGTCATGGCGTAGTCCCGGACCGGGGCGATGCAGGTGAGCTCGGGGGCGAGGGAGGAGATGCCGGCCTCGAACCGCACCTGGTCGTTGCCCTTGCCGGTGCAGCCGTGGGCGACGGTGGTCGCGCCGTGCTTCTTCGCGGCGGCGACGAGGTGCTTGACGATCGTCGGCCGGGAGAGGGCCGAGACGAGCGGGTAGCGGTCCATGTAGAGGGCGTTGGCCTTGATCGCGGGGAGGCAGTACTCCTCGGCGAACTCATCCCTGGCGTCCGCCACCTCGGCTTCCACCGCACCGCAGGCGAGCGCGCGCTTGCGGATGACGTCCAGATCCTCGCCGCCCTGGCCGACGTCCACCGCGACGGCGATGACCTCGGCGCCCGTCTCCTCGGCGATCCAGCCGATGGCGACGGAGGTGTCCAGACCGCCGGAGTAGGCGAGTACGACGCGCTCGGTCACGGGGTTCTCCTTACGGTGCGGGGCGCTGCGCTCTCATGCGCTGCTAGGCATAATTATGCAGTGCAGCGTATGTTTCGTCAATGACGCGTGAGGGTGAACCGTTGCCGGGCGGGCAGCGCCATGACGTCCGACGATGCAACCATCCGGGTGCCCGACCAGGGGAGGTTGCCCACCGAGCCGAAGAACGACTCGTACGACTCCTGCGAGGAGTACAAGTACGGCGACACCATCGCCTTCCAGCTCCGCGTCGGCAGCAGCATCGAGATTCCCACGCACACGTTCAAGCGCCGCGACTGACCGCTCACCGACCCCCGGATTTGGATCACGGACCGGAACAGGATATTTTCTTTCTGTACGCCCCACCGGGAAGAAATCCCCGGAGGGAGACGGCACCGGGACGTGGCGCAGCTTGGTAGCGCACTTGACTGGGGGTCAAGGGGTCGCAGGTTCAAATCCTGTCGTCCCGACGGTGCGGTAAGGGCTGAGCGCCCCAGAGGTCTTCCTCTGGGGCGCTCAGTCGTATCTTCGCTCCTTCACCTGACCCCGCGGCGCCCCCGCGCCGGTTTCCGGGCGGGGGCGCCGCGGGTTCAGCCTTCCTTCTGGGCCAGCCTCAGCAGGTGGTCGGCCAGCGCCTGGCCGCCCTTGGGGTCACGGCTGATGAGCATCACCGTGTCGTCGCCCGCGATCGTGCCGATGATCTCGTGGACGCCCGCCTGGTCGATCGCCGAGGCGAAGAACTGGGCGGCCCCCGGCGGGGTGCGCAGCACCACGAGGTTGGCCGACGCCTCCGCCGAGATCAGCAGCTCGGCCGCCAGCCGGCCCATCCTGGCCTCGGTCGCCGACTCCCCCAGGGGGGCCCGGGGGGTGCGGTCGCCCCCCTCCGAGGGCACGGCGTAGATCAGCTCGCCCCCGGTGTTGCGGATCTTGACGGCGCCCAGTTCGTCGAGGTCGCGCGAGAGCGTCGCCTGGGTGACGGACAGGCCGTCGTCGGCGAGCAGCTTCGCGAGCTGGCTCTGGGACCGCACCGGCTGGCGGCCGAGGATGTCGACGATCCGGCGGTGGCGGGCGGTGCGGGTCTGCGGTACGGCCTGTCCGCCGTGGAACGGCTCGGGCTCCTGCGCCTCGGTCATCGTCTCGTCAGTCTCCGCATCGTCGTTCCCTGTGGCCCCGTCGGCCTCCTACGCGCCCTCGCTCGCAGCGGCGGCGTCCAGCACGCCGGGCAGCGCCCGGAGGAACGTTTCCACCTCATCTTCGGTGATGATCAGCGGAGGGGCCAGCCGCACCACGTGGGGTGCGACCGTGTTCACCAGGAGCCCGGCGTCCTGTGCAGCTTCCTGCACCTTCGGTGCGAGGGGTTCGCCTAGGACAATACCCAGCAGCAGGCCCGTGCCACGGACGTGGTCGACCAGGGGGTGGCCGAGCGCCTCGATCCCGTCACGCAGCCGCTCGCCCGTGCGCTTGACCCCCTGGAGGATCCCGTCGGCTGCAAGGGTGTCCAGGACGGCCAGCCCGGCAGCGCACGCGACGGGGTTCCCGCCGAACGTCGAGCCGTGCTGACCGGGTGTCAGCAGGTCGGCGGCGGCCCCGAAGGCCAGGGTCGCGCCGATCGGCAGCCCGCCGCCCAGGCCCTTGGCCAGGGTGACGACATCGGGCTCGACGCCCTGCGCCTGGTGCTCGAACCAGTGGCCGGTGCGGCCGATACCTGTCTGGATCTCGTCCAGGACGAGGAGGGTCTCGGTGGCCCGGGTGATCTCGCGGGCGGCCGCCAGGTAGCCGGGCGGGGGCACCAGGACGCCGTTCTCCCCCTGGATCGGCTCCAGAATCACGAGCGCGGTCTCGGTGGTGACGGCGGCGCGCAGGGCGTCGGCGTCCCCGTACGGGACGTGGGTGACCTCGCCGGGCAGCGGCAGGAACGGGTCCCGCTTGGCCGGCTGGCCGGTCAGGGCGAGGGCGCCCATGGTGCGGCCGTGGAAGCCGCCGGACGCGGCGACCATGTGCGTTCGGCCCGTCAGCCGTCCGATCTTGAAGGCGGCCTCGACCGCCTCCGCGCCGGAGTTGGCGAAGTAGACGCGCCCGGGCCGCCCGGCGAGCCGGAGCAGCCGTTCGGCGAGGGCGACGGTGGGCTCGGCGGTGAAGAGGTTGGAGACGTGGCCGAGGGTGGCCACCTGCTCCGAGACGGCCTGGACGACGGCGGGGTGCGCGTGGCCGAGGGCGTTGACGGCGATGCCGCCCACGAAGTCGAGGTAGGCGTTGCCGTCGGCGTCCCAGACCGTGCTGGCCTCGCCGCGCACCAGGGGCAGCCGGGGGGTGCCGTAGTTGTCCATCAGGGCGCCCTGCCAGCGCCGGGTGAGTTCGGCGTTGCTCACGGTGTGTCTCCCTGGTCCGCGTCCGGCACGACCATCGTGCCGATGCCTTCGTCCGTGAAGATCTCCAGCAGGATCGCGTGCTGGACCCGCCCGTCTATGACGCGGGCGGTGCGGACGCCGTTGCGCACGGCGTACAGGCACCCCTCCATCTTGGGCACCATGCCGCTGGCCAGGTCGGGCAGCAGCGCCTCCAGCTCGTGCGCGGTGAGCTGGCTGATGACGTCGTCACTGTGGGGCCAGTCCGCGTAGAGGCCCTCGACGTCGGTGAGGACCATCAGTGTCTCGGCGCCGAGCGCGGCGGCCAGGGCCGCGGCGGCGGTGTCGGCGTTGACGTTGTAGACGTGGGTGTCGTCGGCGCTGCGGGCCACCGAGGAGATCACCGGGATCCGGCCGTCGTCCAGCAGGGCCTGGATCGCCCCGGTGTCGACGGCGGAGACGTCCCCGACCCGGCCGAGGTCGACGCGCTCGCCGTCGATCTCGGCGTAGTGCTTGGTCGCGGTCATGGTGTGGGCGTCCTCGCCGGTCATGCCGACGGCCAGCGGGCCGTGCCGGTTGAGCAGCCCGACGAGTTCGCGCTGCACCTGGCCGGCGAGGACCATCCGGACGACGTCCATCGCCTCGGGGGTGGTCACCCGCAGCCCGGCCTTGAACTCCGAGACCAGGCCCATCCGGTCGAGCTGGGCGCTGATCTGCGGGCCACCGCCGTGCACGACGACCGGGCGCAGGCCGGCGTGGCGCAGGAAGACGACGTCCTGGGCGAAGGCGGACTTCAGCTCCTCGTCCACCATGGCGTTGCCGCCGAACTTGATGACGACGGTCTTGCCGTGGTGGCGCGTCAGCCAGGGCAGCGCCTCGATGAGGGTGCGGGCCTTGGGCAGGGCGGTGTGCTTGCGGGCGGCCCGGGGGGTCGCGGCGGCGGGTGCCCGCGGGGGCACGTCGGGAATCTTCGTCATGAGGAGTACGCGCTGTTCTCGTGGACGTAGTCGGCGGTGAGGTCGTTGGCCCAGATGGTGGCGGACTCGGTGCCCTCGGCCAGGTCGGCGGTGATCCGGACCTCCCGGTAGCGCATGTCGACGAGGTCGCGGTCGTCCCCGACGGAGCCGTCGCGGCAGACCCAGACGCCGTTGATCGCGACGTTGAGCCGGTCCGGGTCGAAGGCGGCGGAGGTGGTGCCGATGGCGGAGAGCACCCGGCCCCAGTTGGGGTCCTCGCCGTGGATGGCGCACTTGAGGAGGTTGTTGCGGGCCAGGGAGCGGCCCACCTCCACGGCGTCGTCCTCGGTCGCCGCGCCGACGACCTCGATGCGGATGTCCTTCGAGGCACCCTCGGCGTCCCCGATGAGCTGGCGGGCGAGGTCGTCGCACACCGTCCGCACGGCCTCGGCGAACTCCGCCTCGTCGGGGACGGTCCCGGAGGCGCCGGAGGCGAGCAGCAGCACGGTGTCGTTGGTGGACATGCAGCCGTCGGAGTCGACCCGGTCGAAGGTCGTGCGGGTCGCGGCGCGCAGCGCCCGGTCGAGGGCCGCCGCGTCGGCGTCGGCGTCGGTGGTGAGGACGACGAGCATGGTGGCCAGGCCTGGGGCGAGCATGCCCGCGCCCTTGGCCATGCCGCCGACGGTCCAGCCGGCGGCGCTCTGGGCCACGGCGGTCTTGTGGACGGTGTCGGTGGTCTTGATGGCGATGGCGGCCTTCTCGCCGCCGTGCGCGGAGAGTTCCGCGGCGGCCTTCTCGATGCCCGGCAGCAGCTTGTCCATCGGCAGGTAGACACCGATGAGGCCGGTGGAGGCGACGGCGATCTCGCCCGCGCTGCCGCCCAGCACCGCCGCCGCCTTCTCGGCGGTGGCGTGGGTGTCCTGGAAGCCGCGCGGCCCGGTGCAGGCGTTGGCGCCGCCGGAGTTGAGGACGACGGCCGAGATCTGCCCGCCCTTGACGACCTGCTCGGACCACAGGACGGGGGCGGCCTTGACGCGGTTGGCGGTGAAGACGCCGGCGGCGGCCAGGCGGGGGCCTTCGTTGACCACGAGGGCGAGGTCGGGGCCGCCGCTCTCCTTGATCCCGGCGGCGATGCCCGCCGCCGTGAATCCCTTTGCTGCGGTGACGCTCACTGTGACTCCTCGGTGGCTGCCCCGCCCGCGCGGCGCGGCGGGAGGGGGTCGGTCGTGGTCTGCCGGGTGCCGGCGGGGCCGGCGGGGTTCTCGCACGGCATCAGGCGCGCGAGGACGGTGACGAAGGCGCGGCGGACGCTCATGGCGCCACCCCGGTGGCCGGCAGCCCCAGCTCCTCGGGGAGGCCGAGGGCGATGTTCATGCTCTGCACCGCGCCGCCGGCGGTGCCCTTGGTGAGGTTGTCGATCGCGGCGACGACGACGATCCGGCCGGCCGCGGGGTCGAGGGCGACCTGCACCAGGGCGGCGTTCGAGCCGGTCACGGCGCCGGTGGCGGGCCACTGCCCCTCGGGCAGCAGGTGGACGAACGGCTCGTCGCCGAACGCCTTCCCGTACACCTCGCGCAGGCCCTGCGCCGTGACGCCGGGGCGGGCCTTGGCGCTGCAGGTGGCGAGGATGCCCCGGGGCATGGGCGCCAGGGTGGGGGTGAAGGAGACGGTGACGGGCTCCCCCGCGGCGGCGGAGAGGTTCTGGATCATCTCGGGCGTGTGCCGGTGGACGCCGCCGACGCCGTAGGGGGTCATGGAGCCCATGACCTCGCTGCCGAGCAGGTGCGGCTTCGGCGCCTTGCCGGCGCCGGAGGTGCCGGACGCGGCGACGATCACGGCCTCCGGCTCGGCGAGCCCGGCCGCGTAGGCGGGGGCGAGCGCGAGCGTGACGGCGGTGGGGAAGCACCCGGGGACGGCTATCCGCCGGCTCCCGCGCAGCGCCTCCCGGCCGCCGGGCAGCTCGGGCAGCCCGTAGGGCCAGGTGCCGGCGTGCGGTGAGCCGTAAAAGCGCTCCCACTCCCCCGCGTCCGAGAGCCGGAAGTCCGCCCCGCAGTCGACGATCAGCACGCCGTCGCCGAGCGCCTCGGCGACGGCCGCGGACTGCCCGTGGGGCAGGGCGAGGAAGACGACGTCGTGCCCGGCGAGCACCTCGGGGGTGGTCTCCTGGAGCACCCGGTCGGCGAGCGGCACCAGGTGCGGCTGCACCGCGCCCAGGCGCTGACCGGCGTTGGAGTTCGCCGTGAGCGCGCCGATGCGCACCTCGGGGTGGGTGAGGAGCAGGCGCAGCACTTCGCCGCCCGCGTACCCACTCGCTCCTGCCACTGCCGCTCGTACAGCCATCGGGCCCCTCCTGATCGATGGCATGACTATACGAAGCGATGAAGTTTTATGCAATGACGATCTGGTGGTCGGTCGGCTGTGGGGAGCGCGCGGGCCCGGGAATGCGCGACGGCCGGGGTGCGAGAGGAGAATGGGAAGCGGGTTGGGCCCGGGCCGGGGACCCAGGAGGTGGATCATGGGACAGGCACGTGAGGTCATGGACCGGCTCACCGAGGCACTGACGAGCGCCCGCGACCCCGGGGGCGTCGCGGCCTGCTTCGCCGAGGACGCGGTCGCCGTCACTCCGGACGCCGGGGAGCTCCGAGGCCGCGACGCCGTCGTCGCGTACTTCGCCCAGCTGACGGAGATGATTCCGCGGGCGTCGTTCGAATCGCTGCGGGCGTACGAGGTCGATGACACGGCTGTCGACGAGGGCATCTTCGGCGGCCGCAATACCGGGCCGATCACCCTGCCCACCGGCGAGACACTCCCGGCGACCCAGCGGGAGGTCCGGGTGCGAGGCTGCGACCTGGCCACCGTGCGGGACGGGGTCATCGTCAGCTACCGGCTCTACTTCGACCAGGCGGAACTCTTCGGCCAGCTGGGGCTGATGCCGGGGGGCGGGGCTTGAGCCGCGCCCTGACGGGGTGCCGCGCATGGCCGGCTGCCGGCAGAGCGTCGACTGCGGGCCGCCGTTGCCGCCTGGCCGCCTGCGGCGGCGAGGCGGGGCCTGCCGGCGGTTCGTCGGCTGCGGGCCGTCCTTGCCGCCTGCGGCGGCGGGCGCCCTGCGGGCGCGTCCTCAAGCGCCGGACGGGCTGGTAGTGGCTGAGCTCAGCTGCCACCACCTCCGCGACCCGCAGGCGATATAGGACCTGCCGCGCCCTAGATGGTTCCTAGCATCGGGCACCCCACCCGGACGGCCCATCCGCCGGCGGGTACGGATCACCCATCCCCCCTTCCCCGCACAGGAGGACCCGTGAAGATCGCTGTTCTCGGAACGGGCGCCGGCGCCCGCTGCCACGCCGCCAAGCTCACCGAGCTCGGCCACCAGGTCACCGTCGGCACCCGGGACCCCGAGATCACCCTGGCCCGGACCGAGCCCGACATGATGGGAACGGCGCCGTACTCGGCGTTCGCGGCCGAGCACCCCGGCATCCCCCTGACCACCTTCGCCGTCGCCGCGGCGGCGGGCGAGCTGGTCATCAACGGCATCGACGGCGCCAACGCCGTGCGCGCCCTCGGCGCCGTCGGCGCGGACGCCCTGGCCGGCAAGACCCTCATCGACTACGCCGTCCCCTACCTCTACCAGCACGAGTCCGAGCACCCGTGGCCCACCCCGTGGGGGGTGATGCCGGTGCTGGACCCGGTCGACACCGACAGCCTCGGCGAGCGGATCCAGCGGGCCCTGCCGGGCACCAAGGTCGTCAAGGCGTTCGTCACCCAGGAGCAGGAGACCGTCGTCGACCCCGCGCGGGTCGGGGGCGGCGACCACACGATGTTCGTCGCGGGCGACCACGCCGACGCCAAGGCCACCGCCACCGAGCTGCTGCGCGCCTACGGGTGGCGCGACGTCCTCGACCTCGGCCCGCTCACGGCGGCCCGCGGCATGGAGATGTACGCCCACATGCACATGGCGATCGGCCTCGCCCTCGACTGCCGGCCCTTCGGCGTCAAGGTCGTCCGCTGACCCCGCGGGGCGACGCCGACCCCGCACACCGACACCGACCAGGAAGAGACGATCACCATGACCCCCACCCCCACCGCCCAGGTGAAGTGCGCCGCCTTCTGGGGCCACGACGGCAAGGCGCTCGCCGCGTTCTACGCCGACGCCCTGGGCTGGAAGGTCACCCAGACCTTCGGCGACGCCGCCGCGATGATCAGCGACGGCACCACGACGTACGTCTTCTACACCGCCGAGTCGTTCACGGCCCCGAACTGGCCGGAGGATGAGCTCGTCTTCCACCTCGACCTGGCCTTCGACGACGTGGCGGCCGCCGAACAGCGGCTGCTCTCGCTGGGCGCCACCAAGCCGGACCACCAGCCGGGCGGCGAGCACTGGACCGTGCTGCTCGACCCCTCCGGGCAGCCCTTCTGCATCAGCGCCATCGGCCGTTAACACCGGGGGCGAGCAAGGGGCCCCACACCCTTGACCCACCCACGGGGAATGGATGAACCCTATAAATCCCGAGCGCAGGAATCCGTTGATCATGACACCGATCCGCGGCAAAACGCTTGGCAGAGTGGAGGACGAGTCAACTCCCCTCGCGAGAGCTCACTGAGGGAAGTTGTATCTCCACTACAAAGGGGGTCATCCAGTGCATGTGACAGACAACAGCGGTGACGTGGTGGTCACCGGCCTCGGGGCCACGACGCCGCTCGGCGGGGACGCCGTCTCGACCTGGGCGGCGATGCTGGCCGGGGAGTCGGGGATCGGGGCGATCGAGGAGGAGTGGGCGGCCGATCTGCCCGTGCGGATCGCGGGCCGGCTCAAGGTCGAGCCGGCCGGGGCACTGGACCGCGTACAGGCCCGTCGCATGGACCGGTGCGAGCAGATCGCGCTCGTCGCGGCCCGCGAGGCGTGGGCGGACGCGGCGGGGCCGGACGTGGATCCGGAGCGGCTGGCCGTCGTCATCGGCACCGGGACCGGAGGTGTCCTGACCCTGCTCGGCCAGGACGACATCCTGGAGAGCTCCGGGGTGCGGCGCGTTTCGCCCCATACGGTCCCGATGCTGATGGCGAACGGCCCGGCCGCCTGGGTCAGCATCGAGCTCGGCGCCCGGGGCGGCGCCCACACCCCGGTCAGCGCCTGCGCCTCCGGCGCGGAGGCCATCGCCATGGGCCTGGACCTGATCCGGCTCGGCCGGGCCGACGTGGTCGTGGCGGGCGGCGCCGAAGCCTGTGTGCACCCGCTGCCGCTGGCCGGGTTCGCGCAGGCCAGGGCACACTCCACCCGCAACGACGCCCCGGAGCGGGCCTCCCGGCCGTTCGACGCCGGCCGCGACGGATTCGTCATCGGCGAAGGGGCCGCCGTGGTCGTCCTGGAGCGCGCCGCGTTCGCCGCCGCCCGCGGGGCCCGTGTCCACGCCGCGCTCGCGGGGGCCGGGGTCACCTCGGACGCGTACCACATCACCGCCTCGCACCCGGAGGGCCAGATCCGCGCGATGCGCCTGGCACTGTCCTCGGCCGGGCTGTCCCCGCTCGACGTCGGGCACGTCCACGCCCACGCGACGTCCACGCCCCTGGGCGATCTCGTCGAGGCCCGGTCGGTCGCCGAGGCCGTCGGCACCCATCCGGCCGTCACCGCCACCAAGTCGATGACCGGCCACCTCTTCGGGGCGGCCGGGGCGCTCGGCGCGCTGGCCGCGATCTGCGCCGTCCGGGACGGCGTCATCCCCGCGACGCGGAACCTGGAGGTCCTGGATCCGGAGGTGAAGCTCGACGTCGTCGCGGGCGCGCCGCGCCGGGGCCCGCTCCGGGCGGCGCTGACGAACGCGTTCGGCTTCGGCGGCCACAACGCCTCCCTCGTGTTCACCTCCGCCCCCTGAACCGGGCGCCGGGGCGGCCGCGCGGGAAACGCCCGGCCGCCCCGGCCGACGCACCGTCCACCTCCGGGATTATTTCGTTCGCATTTTTCCTGTTCTGCCGTAATGATCACTGCATGGCACGAACTTTTGACCACCTGGTGGCCGAGGCCGAGTCCGTCTCCGTGGCCGGCTGGGACTTCTCCTGGCTGGACGGCCGGGCCACCGAGCAACGCCCCTCCTGGGGATACCAGCGCACCATGAGCGAGCGGCTGGCCCGCGCGTCCGCCGCCCTCGACATCCAGACCGGCGGCGGGGAGGTCCTCGCCGGTGCCGCGAAGCTGCCCCCGCTGATGGTCGCCACCGAGTCCTGGCCGCCGAACGTCGCCAAGGCGACGCGGCTGCTGCACCCGCTCGGCGCCGTCGTCGTGGCGGACGAGGACGAGCCGCCCCTGCCGTTCGCGGACGCCGCCTTCGACCTGGTGACCAGCCGCCACCCGGTCACCGTCTGGTGGGACGAGATCGCCCGGGTGCTGCGGCCCGGCGGCACCTACCTCGCCCAGCACGTCGGCCCGGCCAGCGTCTTCGAGCTCGTCGAGTACTTCCTCGGGCCACAGCCCGAAGAGGTCCGGCGCGCCCGCCACCCCGACGACGCCCGCCGGGACGCGGCGGCGGCCGGGCTGGACGTCGTGGACCTGCGGTCCGAGTCCCTGCGGATCGAGTTCTCCGACATCGGCGCGGTGATCTACTTCCTGCGCAAGGTGATCTGGATGGTCCCCGGCTTCACCGTCGAGCGGTACCGCGACCGGCTGCGGGAGCTGCACGACCGGATCCAGGCCGAAGGGCCCTTCGTCGCGCACTCCGCCCGCTTCCTGATCGAGGCCCGCAAACCGGCCTGAGCCGGGGCCCGCGGCGCGTCCGTGCCGCGCCGCGGGCGCCTGCCGCCTCAGGCGAGCGCGACCAGATCCAGGTAGCCCGCGTCCCACAGGTCCTCGGTGCCGTCGGGCAGCACCAGGACCCGGTCCGGGCGCAGCGCCTCGATGGCACCCTCGTCGTGCGTGACCATCACCAGGGCTCCCGGGTAGGCGCCGACCGCCCCGAGCACCTCGCCGCGCGAGGCCGGGTCGAGGTTGTTCGTCGGCTCGTCCAGGAGCAGCACGTTGGCCGCCGAGTGGACCAGCCCGGCCAGCGCCAGGCGGGTCTTCTCGCCGCCGGAGAGGACCCCGGCCGGCTTGTCGGCGTCGTCGCCGGTGAAGAGGAATGAGCCCAGGACGCCGCGGGCCTCGCCGTCCGTGAGGTGCGGCGCGGCGGCGGCCAGGTTCTGCCGCACCGTGCGGGCCGGATCGAGCGTGTCGTGCTCCTGGGCGAAGTAGCCCAGGCGCAGCCCGTGGCCGCGCACCACCCGGCCGGAGTCGGGGCGTTCGCGCCCGGCGAGGATGCGCAGCAGCGTCGTCTTGCCGGCGCCGTTGAGCCCGAGGACCACCAGGCGGCTTCCCCGGTCGACGGCCAGGTCCACCCCGGTCAGCACCCGGCGGGTGCCGTAGGACTTGGCCAGGGCGACGGCTCCGAGCGGTGTCCTGCCGCAGGGCGCCGGCTCGGGCAGCCGGATGCGGGCGGTCCGCTCGGTGCGGCGGGCCGGTTCGAGGTCGGCGAGCATGCGGTCGGCCCGCCGGGTCATGTTCTTCGCGGCGACGGCGGTCGCGACGTGCGAGCGCATCTTCTCCGCCTGGGTGCGCAGGGCCGCCGCCTTGCGTTCGGCGTTGGCGCGCTCGCGGACGCGGCGCCGCTCGTCGGTCTCCCGCTGGGCGAGGTAGGCGTGCCAGCCGGTGTTGTGCACGTCGATCGTCGCGCGGTGCGGGTCGAGGTGGAAGACGCGGTTGACGGTGTCGGCGAGCAGGCCCGTGTCGTGACTGATCATCACCAGGCCGCCCCGGTGGTTCATCAGGAAGGTGCGGAGCCAGGTGACCGCGTCGGCGTCCAGGTGGTTGGTGGGCTCGTCCAGCAGGAGCGTGTCGTGGTCGGCGAAGAGGACGCGGGCCAGCTCGACGCGGCGCCGCTGACCGCCGGACAGCTCACCGACCGGGCGGCCCATGGCCGACTGCGGCAGGCCCACACCGGCGGCGACCCGCGCGGCCTCCGCCTCGGCGGCGTAACCGCCGCGGGCGGTGAAATCGGCCTCGGCGCGGGCGTACGCGCGCATCGCCCGCTCCTGGGCGGCGGGACCGGCGGCCCCGGCCATCGCCGTCTCGGCCGCGCGCAGCGCGCGGACCGCGCGGTCCAGGCCGCGGGCGGAGAGGATCCGGTCGGTGACGGTGCGGGCGGGGTCGGCGGCGCCGGGGTCCTGCGACAGGTGGCCGAGGGAGCCGGTGACGGTGACCGAACCGGCGGCAGGCCGGCCCTCGCCGGCCAGGATCTTCATGAGGGTGGTCTTGCCCGCGCCGTTGCGGCCCACGAGGCCGATGCGGTCGCCGGGGGCCACGTGGAAGGAGACGTCGGACAGCAGGAGGCGGGCGCCGACGCGGACGTCGGCACCACGAAGGGTGATCATGGGAATACGCTCCGAGAAAGCTTTTGGACACACGTGTGGCGTGGAAGCGGTGTCCTGAGCTAGGAGATACGGGGCGTAGACATACGGGCAGGGTAACGGGGCCCGCCGGACGGACGCAGCTGATTTTCGGGCGGGGGCCGCCCTGCGGCACGGTCGCGGGGTCTCGTCGCAGGAGGTGGGACGGGCGGGCTGTCGCCGGCGAAGCGGCGTCGCGTCAGCTCTGCCTGCCGGCCCCGGCCCCCTCAGTGGCCGCCTTGGAGGCGCTCCAGCTCCCGGCGGTCCCGCTTCGTCGGGCGCCCGGCACCACGGTCACGAACGGCGATCACGGCCACCTCCTCGCGCGGCGGAGGCGGCGGGCTGTTGTCGACGTAACACTCCGCGGCGACCGGCGCGCCGACCCGCTTGCGGACGAGCCGCGAGACGACGACGACCCGCTCGCGGCCGCCGAGGCGCACCCGTACCTCGTCGCCCGCCTTCACGGCCTGGGCCGGCTTGACGCGTTCGCCGTTGATCCGCACGTGGCCGGCCCGGCAGGCCGTGGCGGCCGCCGAGCGGGTCTTCGTGAGCCGCACGGACCAGATCCAGCTGTCGACCCGCACGGTCCCTTCGTCTGAAGCCATGCCGCGAGTTTAGGGGGTGTCGGGGTGCGCCACCGCTGCGCGCGCTCGTCATTGCCGCCTGCGGCGGCGGGCGCCCTGCGGGCGCGTCCTCAATCGCCGGACGGGCTATTCAGCCCGTCCGGCGATTGAGGACACA
>NZ_JBEYZW010000122.1:0-18156 GCF_040646215.1 Streptomyces sp. NPDC046215
CCACCACACCCACCACACCCTGGACACCCCACGGCACCATCCTCATCACCGGCGCCACCGGCGCCCTCGCCACCCACATCGCCCACTGGATCAACGAACACCACCCCCACTGCCACCTCCTCCTCACCACCCGCCAAAACCCCCACCCACCACACACACAACAACTCCAACAACACCTCACCACCAACGGCACCCACACCACCATCACCACCTGCGACATCACCGATAAACAAGCCCTCACCCACCTCCTCAACACCATCCCCCCCGAACACCCCCTCACCACCGTCATCCACACCGCCGGCGTCAATTCCGGAATCACGATCGCTGACACACGTCTCGCGGATCTCAGCGCGGCCGCTGCCGCAAAGGTGACGGCCACGACACGTCTGCATGAGCTACTGCTCGACCACGAAACTCTTGAACACTTTGTCCTCTTCTCCTCCGGCGCCAGCGCCTGGGGCGGTGCCGGCCACGGGGCTTATGCCGCCGCCAACGCCTACCTAGACGCCCTCGCCACCCACCGCCAAACCCAAGGACTCCCCGCCACCTCCATCGCCTGGGGCGCCTGGGACGGCGACGGTATGTCCAGTGACGAGGCCACCCACGCGTATTTGCGTCGTCGGGGCCTCAATCCCATGGCCCCCGAGCTCGCTCTCCTCGCGCTTCAGAACATCCTCAACGTCCGCCCCGCTGCTAATACCGTTGTCGCGGACATCGACTGGAATGCCTTCGCCCCTAGCTTCACCTCACAACGTCCAAGTGCTCTCATCAGCGACCTTGCCGAAGTCCGACAAGCTCTCTCTACCGATTCCACTCCTCCGACAAGTCCCGACGCCGATTCCTTGCAGCACAAGCTCGCCCAGCAATCCCCCACAGAGCAGCACCACACCGTCAGCAAGCTCGTCCGTACGCACATCGCCAAGGTCCTCGGCCACAGCAACACGGACGGCATCAACGCAGAGCGGGCGTTCAAGGAACTCGGTTTCAGCTCCCTCAGCTCCGTTCAGCTCCGGAACCAGTTGTCAGCCGCGACCGGGCTGTCCCTCTCCCCCACCCTGGTCTTCGACCACCCCACGCCTTCAGCGCTGGTCCAGCACCTCCTGAATCTGACAGTCGGCGCCGATACTGAGGTGACGCACCCACCCGTACCCGTACCAGCGTCGACCGTCTCCGACGACGAACCCATCGCCATCATCGGAATGGCATGCCGCTACCCAGGGGGAGCTCGTTCAGCGGAACTCTTCTGGGAACTTCTTGCCTCGCGCACCGACGCGACCGACGACTTCCCCGCGGATCGCGGCTGGGACACTGAGAAAATCTACGATCCGGACCCCGAACAGTCAGGTACCTGCTACACCCGGCGGGGCGCCTTCCTTTACGATGCGGCCGAATTCGACGCCGAATTCTTCGGGATCAGTCCGCGGGAAGCACTTGCGATGGACCCCCAACAGCGGCTGCTGCTGGAATCCGCCTGGGAAGCCCTGGAGCACGGAGGGATCGAGCCGGCTTCTCTTCGTGGCAGCCGCACCGGGATCTTCACCGGAATCAACGTCCAGGACTACGCGGCACATGTTCGTCTGGCTCCCGAGGCAGCAGCGGGCTATGCCCTCACCGGCAGTTCCGGGAGCGTTGCCTCAGGCCGTATCGCTTATAGCTTCGGGCTGGAAGGTCCTGCGGTGTCGGTGGACACCGCCTGCTCATCGTCATTGGTCGCCCTGCACCTGGCATGTCAGGCGCTGCGCACGCAAGAGTGTTCCCTGGCGCTCGCCGGTGGGGTGATGGTCATGTCCACCCCGGCGACATTTATCGAGTTCGCGCGGCAGCGGGGCCTGGCGCCTGACGGGCGGTGCAAGGCGTTCTCGGCCTCGGCGGACGGCACCGGGTGGGGCGAGGGCGTCGGCATGCTGCTGGTGGAGCGGCTCTCCGACGCACGCCGGAACGGGCACCCGGTCCTGGCGGTAGTACGGGGCAGCGCGGTCAACCAGGACGGTGCCAGCAACGGCCTGACCGCGCCCAACGGGACATCCCAGCAACGGGTCATCCGCCAGGCCCTCGCCAACGCCCGTCTCACGCCGGCCGACGTCGACGCTGTGGAGGCTCACGGCACGGGCACGACCCTCGGCGATCCCATCGAGGCCCAGGCCCTGCTCGCCACCTACGGCCAGGACCGCCCCGGCGACCAGCCACTCTGGCTCGGATCGGTGAAGTCGAACATCGGACACACCCAGGCAGCCGCCGGAGTGGCAGGCATCATCAAAATGGTGATGGCACTCCGCCACGGCCGGCTACCCGCCACCTTGCACGCAGATGAACCGTCACCCCACGTCGACTGGAGCTCCGGAGCAGTACGTCTCCTCACCGAGCCCCTGCCCTGGCCGAAAGGCGAGCGTCCACGGCGGGCAGGCGTCTCCGCCTTCGGGGTCAGCGGGACGAACGCGCACGTCATTCTTGAGGAGGCACCCGTTGAGGATGCCGTCGCCGTGGACCTGGAGGAGCAGCCGGTCCTGCCGTTGCCGTGGCCGGTGTCGGCGAAGTCGGACGGGGCCTTGCGGGCGCAGGCAGGGCAGCTGCGGGAGTTCCTGACCGGACACCCCGATGTGCCGCTGACCGATGTGGGGTTCTCCCTCGCCTCGGGCCGGTCGGTGTTCGATCACCGGGCGGTGGTGCTGGCCGGGGACCGGGACGGGTTCCTGGATGGGCTCTCCGCCCTGGCGGCCGGTGAGGAGCATCCCTCGGTCATCCAGGGCACCAGCACCAGCACCAGCACCAGCACGAGCGCCGGTGGGACGGTGTTCGTATTCCCCGGTCAGGGCGGGCAGTGGGCGGGAATGGGCCTGCGGCTGCTGGAAAGCTCGGCGGTGTTCGCCGCGTCGATGCGCGAGTGCGGGCAGGCTCTGGCCCCCCACACCGGCTGGGACCTGGACGACATGCTCAGCCGACCCCAGGATGATCCGGTGTGGGAGCAGGCGGGTGTAGTCCAGCCACTGCTGTTCGCGGTCATGGTCTCCCTGGCCCGCCTGTGGTCCTCCTACGGCATCACCCCCGACGCGGTGATCGGCCACTCCCAGGGCGAGATCGCCGCCGCCCACGTCTGCGGCGCCCTCACCCTCCCCGACGCCGCCAAAATCATCGCCCTGCGCAGCCGGCTACTGGACCAGATGACCGGCAACGCCGGAGGCATGCTCGCCCTCGCCCTGCCCGGGCAGGAAGCCACCACCCTCCTCGATGAACACTGGGCCGGACGGGCATGGGTCGCGGCACACAACAGCCCCCGCTCCACGATCGTCTCCGCCGAAAAATCAGCGGTCGGGGAACTTCTCGCCCACTGCCGCGAACACGGCATCAGAGCGAAACAGATCCCCGTCGGCTACGCCTCCCACAGCCCCCACGTCGAGAGCGTCCGCGACGAGCTGCTGACCGGCCTCACGGACATCGCCCCCCGCCAGGGAAACATCCCGCTCTTCTCCACCCTCGACAACCAGTGGGCCGACACCACCAGCCTCGATGCCGACTACTGGTACCGCAACCTCCGCCACCCCGTCCGCTTCACCCAAGCCGTCCAGACCCTCCACCACGACAACCATCACCTCTTCATCGAATGCAGCCCCCACCCCACCCTCACCACCGCCATCCAAGACACCACCGACACCACCGAAGAAACCACCACCCCGGTCACCGTCACCGGAACCCTGCGCCGCAACACCAACGACACCCACCGCCTCCTCACCAGCCTCGCCCACACCCACACCACCCGGACCGTCAACTGGACAGCGCACTACACCCACCACACCCCTCACCCCCACCCCCACCACACCGACCTCCCCACCTACCCCTTCCAGCGCCAACGCTTCTGGCTCAGCCCGGCCATCAATGCAACCGAAGCGGACTTCTCGACCGTAGGGCTCTCCTCTACGGGCCACCCCTTCCTCAGTGCCGCGACCGACCTGGCCGGAGGCCGCGGTCACCTCTTCACCGGCCGGATTTCCCTGGCCACCCACCCCTGGCTCGCCGACCACACCGTCGCCGGCACCGTCCTCCTTCCCGGCACCGCATTCCTCGAACTCGCCCTCCAAGCCGCACACCACACCCACACCCCCCACATCGAAGAACTCACCCTCCACGCCCCCCTCACCCTCCCCGACGACCAAGCAACCGTTCTCCAGGTCACCATCAGCCCCTCAGACGACAGCGGGAGACACGAGCTCACCATCCACTCCCGCCCGGACGTCGACGCTGATACCGATACCGATGCCGACCCCACCGGTGACGCCCCCGCCTGGGCCCACCACGCATCTGGCACCCTGCTCCCGCACTCCGCTTCCCCATCACCGGCGAGCCCCCTCCCCATCGACTCCTGGCCGCCTCCCGGCGCAACGCCCGTCAGCTTGGACGGGTTGTACGACAGGCTGGCCGAAGCGGAACTCGCGTACGGGCCTGCCTTCCGGGGGCTGCGTTCGGCATGGCGGGCCGGCGAGGTGCTCTACGCCGAGGTCGTTCTCCCCGACGGCTCCGCTCTTCCCGACGAGGTAGCGACAGGCGCAGGAACGGCAGACGCATCAGCCACCGAAGACTCTCATTTTTCTCTCCACCCCGCCCTGTTCGACGCCGCCCTGCACGCTCTCGGCATGATGTCCGCGACGGACAGCGGCGAGAGTGCTCTGACCGGCGATCCCACCGAGGCAGCCACGCCCTCGGCCGCACGTCTCCCGTTCGCCTGGAGCGGAGTGACCCTGCACGCCAAGGCAGGCCGCGCCTTGCGGGTGCGGTTGTCCCCCGTCGGGGAGGGCGACGGGGCGGTGGCGATCGAGGTGACGGACGACGGCGGCCGCCCTGTCGCCTCGGTCGAGTCGTTGGCGCTGCGGCCGGTCTCGGCCGACGAGGTGTGGTCCGCCCGTTCCGCCGATCAGCGGCCGATGTACGGCATGGAGTGGTCGGCCGTGCCCTTGACCGCCTCCTCGCAGACCCCTCCGGATGCGTGTGCCGTTGTCGCTTCCGGTGTCGGTTCCGGTGTCGGTTCCGGCGCCCGGGCGTGGGTGCCTTCGCCGGCCGGCGCGGGTGACGCCACCCCTCGCGTGTACGAGCACTGGGACGCTCTGCTGGAGGCCGTCGACGCCGGCAGCCCTGTGCCCGGAGTGGTGTTCCTTCCCCTCATGGTGCCTACAAGGGACGCCGATGAGGGCTCCGAAAAGGACGAGAGCGTCCGGGGCGCCGTCGCCGAGCCCTTGGTCTCGTATGCCGCCGTTCACTCTGCTGTCTGTCAGGTTCTGCTCCTCCTGCAGGCGTGGCTGAAAGACGCTCGATTCGCCGAGAGCCGGCTCGTCGTGCTGACCCGGCGCGCAGTGGCCGCCGGCCGGGGCGAGGACGTGGCCGATCTGCCGGGGGCCGCGGTGTGGGGGCTGATCCGCTCCGCGCAGTCGGAGAACCCGGAGCGGATCGCTGTGGTCGATCTCGACGGTTCTGCTCCGGCCTGGGGCCTGCTGTCGCGGGTACCGGGTGCCGGAGAACCTCAGCTGGCGGTGCGGGACGGTCAGGTTCTCGCTCCGCGGCTCGTACGGGCGTCACAGGTGGAGCACGCGTCCGCGAGCCCGTCCGTCCTCGATCCGGAGGGCACCGTGCTGATCACCGGAGGCACCGGCGTTCTCGGCGGGCTGGTGGCCCGCCGACTGGTAGAGGCGCAGGGGGTGCGGCACCTGTTGCTGGTGAGCCGTCGCGGTCCGGAGGCGGAAGGTGCCCGGGAGTTGATGGCGGAGCTCACCGGGAGAGATGTTTCGGTCACGGTCACGGCCTGTGACACCGCGGACCGGGACGCTGTCGCCGCTCTCCTGCGTGGTGTGCCTGCCGCCCATCCGCTGACCGCCGTGGTGCATGCGGCGGGGGTGCTCGACGACGGGACGATCCCGTCGCTGACACCGGAGCGACTGGAGAACGTGCTCCGGGCCAAGGTGGCTCCGGCGCTGCATCTCCACGAGCTGACCCGAGACGCGGAACCGGCAGCGTTCGTCATGTTCTCCTCCGCCGCGGCTGCTCTCGGTTCGCCGGGGCAGGGCAATTACGCGGCTGCCAACGCGTTCTTGGACGCCCTGGCCCACCACCGCCGCGCCCATGGCATGCCCGCGCTTTCACTCGCCTGGGGCCTGTGGGCGCAGGGCAGCGGTATGACGCGGCACCTGGACCGGAGTGATCACGCCCGGATGACTCGCGGGGGCATGGCGCCCCTGCTCAGCGACGAGGGCCTGGACCTGTTCGACTCCGCTCTGGCGAGGGACGAGGCGTTCCTGGTTCCGGCGCGCTTCGATGTCGCGACGTTGCGGTCCCGTGCCGCGGAGTCCGGCGTTCCGCCGCTCCTGAGCCGTTTGGTAGGCAACGCCGCACGCCGTGTCCCGGCCGTCGGCTCCAAGGGCTCGGCCGCTGAGGCGGCGTCGCTGCGTGAGCGCCTTTCCTCGCAGAGCCCTGCTGAGCAGCGGCGTACTCTTCTGCGGCTCGTCCGGTCGCATGTGGCCGTGGTTCTCGGCCACGGTGGGGAATTCACGGTGGAGGAGGAGCGGCCGTTCAGGGAGCTGGGTTTCGACTCGCTCACCGCTGTGGAACTCCGTAACCGTCTGAACGCTGCCACGGGGCTCCGGCTGACGGCGACGCTCGTGTTCGACTTTCCCACTCCTGCCGTCCTGGCCGATCACCTCCTCGCTGAGTTGCTGCCTGACACCGGCTCCGCTGCCGGGGCGACCGGTCGGGGCGTCTTCGAAGGCGGTGAGGAGGAGTTGCGCAGGATTTTGGCGTCCATTCCGCTGCGCAGGCTGGAGGAGGCGGGGCTGGTGGCCGCGCTGGTGCAGCTCGCGGCCCCGTCCGGGGGCATGCCGGCGGAGGCGGAGACGGAAGCTCCGCGGATCGATGAGATGGACATCGACAGCCTCATTGAATTGGCTCACGATGCGGACGACCCGTGGCAGGACGCGACGGGAGAAGGCAGCGGAGGCTGAGCGTTGCCGCGGCCGGATCTCGTGACCAGGTCCGGAATGTGGATTTTCTGGTAAGGAAAGGGAGCCATGCCGACATCACTTTTTGAAGAGATCCTGCGACGCAACCCTGGTGAGGCGGAGTTTCATCAGGCGGTCGGTGAAGTGCTGGAGAGCATCGAGCCCGTGCTGACCGCGCGCCCGGAGCTGGCCGACGCCAGGCTGATCGAGCGGATCACGGAGCCGGAGCGGCAGATCATTTTCCGGGTTCCCTGGGAGGACGACCAGGGAGGGATTCATGTCAATCGTGGGTTCCGGGTCGAGTTCAACAGTGCTCTCGGTCCGTTCAAGGGTGGTCTTCGTTTCCATCCGTCGCTGAATCTCGGCATTGTGAAGTTTCTGGGTTTCGAGCAGATCTTCAAGAACGCCTTGACCGGGCTGGGCATCGGTGGTGGCAAGGGTGGCAGCGACTTCGATCCGCGCGGCCGGTCCGAGGCGGAAGTCATGCGCTTCTGCCAGTCGTTCATGACGGAGCTGAGCCGGCACATCGGTGACCGGACGGACATTCCCGCCGGGGATGTGGGGGTGGGCAGCCGGGAGATCGGTTTTCTCTTCGGGCAGTACCGGCGGATCACCAACCGCTGGGACGCCGGGGTGCTGACCGGGAAGGGGACGGGGTGGGGCGGCTCGCCGGTCCGCACCGAGGCCACTGGTTACGGGAACGTCCTGTTCGCTGCCGAGATGATGAAGA
Organism: Streptomyces sp. NPDC046215; assembly: GCF_040646215.1. Taxonomy (NCBI): domain Bacteria; kingdom Bacillati; phylum Actinomycetota; class Actinomycetes; order Kitasatosporales; family Streptomycetaceae; genus Streptomyces; species Streptomyces sp. NPDC046215. The sequence goes on from NZ_JBEYZW010000122.1 coordinate 7,705, forward strand.
GGCGTGGCGAGGACCTGGCCGGGCGGCAGATCGTCGTCTCGGGTTCCGGGAACGTGGCGCTGTATTCGATCGAGAAGGCCCACGCGCTGGGCGCCCGGGTGGTGACGGTCTCCGACTCCGACGGCTGCGTCGTGGACGAGAAGGGCATCGATCTGGAACTGCTCCGGCAGATCAAGGAGGTGGAGCGGGGGCGGGTGAGCGATTACGCGGAGCGCCGCGGTTTCTCGGCCCGCTATGTTCCCGGCGGCCGGGTCTGGGACGTGCCGGCCGATATCGCTCTGCCGTCCGCCACCCAGAACGAACTCGACGCGCGGGACGCTCTCTCGCTCGTACGCAACGGTGTGCGGGCGGTGTCGGAAGGCGCGAACATGCCGGCCACACCCGAGGCGGTCCGGATCTTTCATGAGGCCGGCGTGGCGTTCGGGCCGGGGAAAGCCGCCAACGCGGGCGGGGTCGCGACCAGTGCGCTGGAGATGCGGCAGAACGCCGGTCGTGAGTCCTGGCCGTTCGCCCGGGTCGAGCAGGAGCTCACCGCGGTCATGCGGCGTATTCACGACACGGTCCATGAGACGTCGGAGCGTTTCGGGGAGCCGGGCAATTACGTCCTGGGCGCCAATATCGCCGGATTCGAGCGGGTGGCGGAGGCCATGCTGGCCCAGGGGCTCGTCTGACGGTGCCGGTAGCGGGCCCGGCCGGGGCGGAGGGCACCGGCCGGGCCCGAAACGGTCGTCGGCCCGGTGTGCCGGTCCTCATAGGGGCGGGCGCACCGGGCCGTTGTGCCGGGGCGGGTGAGGTGAGCGGAGACGATCGCGGGTCACGCGGGCGTACCGACCGGTACACCGTCGCTCCCGCGCGATGGTGCGATCGCCGCGATCGCCTCCGCGTCAGTGGGGCCGCATTCGGTGGCGTTGCATTCGGTGAGGCCGCGTGCGGTAGAGCCGCATTCGGCGTGGCCGTAGGCGGTGGGGACGGCCTTTGGCCCGGGCCGGGACGAGGGGTCGCCGGTGCGCTGTGCGGCGGCGGGCGACGTCCCTCGGTGGTGCCCTTCCGGGCCGCGGCCTCCCGTCGCGCGTCACACAGTGGCGCCCTGGCGCCTGGCGGCCGTCCTGGGTTCCGCGATCATGCGCAGCTTGTCGGGGAGCACGTGGGTGGCTTCCGTCACCTCGCGGACGCGCCGGCCCGGTACCGGGCGCAGCCGCCAGCGGGAGGCGATGACCGCGACGGCGGTGACGGTCTCCGTGATGGCGAAGGCGTCCCCGATGCATTTGTAGACACCGGCCGAGAAGGGGACCCAGGCGCCCTTGGAGACCTTTCCGCCTCCTCGTTCGGTGTCCCAGCGATCGGGGTCGAAGCGTTCGGGGTCCGGGTACCAGCGGGGGTCGTTCTGCAGCGCGTAGGCGCTGTAGATGACTTCGGCTCCCGCGGGCAGCATGTGGTCGCCGAGGCGCACGGTGCGCACCGCCCGCCGCATGCCGACCCACCCCGGGTACTTGCGCAGGACTTCCTTGACGACTCGGTGTGTGTAGGTGAGCTGGGCCACGGCCTCGGGGCCGGGCCGGCCGCCGGCGAGGACGGTGTCGAGTTCCTCGTGCACGCGGCGCTCGATGTCGGGGTTGCGGCCGAGCTCGCAGAACACCCAGGTGGCGGTGGCGGCGGGGCCGCCGATTCCGGCGACGGCGAGTCCCAGGATCTCGTCGCAGATCTCTTGGTCGGTCAGGGTGTTTCCCGCGGCGTCCCGCGCTTTCATGAGCATCGACAGCATGTCACCGTGGTCGCGTCCGTCGGCCCGGTAGGCCGCGATGGTCTTCTTGATGGCGGCTCGGGCGAGGGGCAGGGCTCGGTTGCCGGGGGTCGGCAGGCGTCGGTAGACGTTCGGGGCGATGCTGGCCATCCTGGCGACTTCCAGGATGGAGTGGCCGACTTTGCGCAGCGCTTTCTCGGCCTCGGCGCCGAGCTCGGAGAAGAACAGCGACTTGGTCATCGTGATCACTGCCACGTTCGTCATCGCCGGAGCCACAGCCACCAGTTCCTTGGGTGCCCAGGAGCCGGCGACCTCCTCGGCGGCCGCGCACATGCTGGAGACGTAGCTGTCGAGACGGGCCCGGTGGAACGTGGGCTGCATCAGTCGGCGCTGGCGCAGGTGGGGTTCGTCCCGGGTGGCGACCAGGATGGGGCCGATGAACTGGAGTGACTTCGCCGCCAGGCTGCTCCGGCTGAAGTCGTGCGCGTTGGTGACCAGCATCGTGCGCACGAGGTCCGGGTGAGTGGCCACGTAGACGTCTCTGGGGCCCAGCCGCATTCTGACGACGTCACCGTGTCCGGCCAGGGAGGTCATGAAGTCCAGCGGCCGCCGGAGCAATTGCGGCACATGACCCACCACCGGCCAGGCACCGGGCATGACAGGGATAGGGGTAAACGCAGGCATCAAGGCTCCTATCGGATTCCGGGCTGGGGCTCGGACCTGGCCGGCCGTCGTCGGCGTGGTGCCGGTGCGGTCAGAAGCGCTTCGCTCCGGAGGTGCCCCACGGCGCTCATGTAGCAGCCTAAAGTCCGCCCGGAAAGGCCGGGAACCCCCTATTGACCCTCATCTGTCCCTTCATTGCGGTCAGTGAGTCCCGTCAGCCACGCGTGCACATACCGGGCCGTTCCCTCCGCGTACCCCTCCAGCATGGTGAAGTGGTTGCCCTCGATGTCGTGGACTGTGTGCGGCGTGCCCCAGACGGGCGGCTGTTGTTCCCCGTCGCGGCCGCGGAGGAAGAGGGCGGGGGTGACGATCTCGGGCGGCCGCCAGCCGGAGAAGATCCGGAAGTAGGCGCCCATGGCGGTCAGCCGGGTGTAGTCCACGTCCACGAACTCGGTGACCCGGTCGAAGATCTCACTGGTCAAGGCCCCCGCGACGGGCGCCATCCCCTCGTCGGGAAGGTAGGCGTCCATGGCCACCGCTGCCTCGGGGAAGACACCCCTGTCTTCGAGGTAGCGGGTCACGGCGTAGGTGAGCCAGCCACCCGCGGAGTGCCCGGCGAGCGCGAAGGGCGCACCGTCGGCGAAGGCGACGATGATGTCGGCGAACGTACGGGTGACGACCTCGACGCTGTTCGGCAGCAGTTCCCCCGTGACGAACCCGGGTGCTGGCACGTACCAGACGTCACGCAGCCCTTCGAGGGCCGCGGCGAACCGCGCGTACTGGTAGGCGCTGGACACGGCCGCCACGGTGGGCAGGCAGATCAGCAGGGGGCCGGGGCCCTGGGCGAGGCGTACGGGCCGGGGGGCGGCTTCGGCCGGGAGTTGGTCGAAGCCGGGCCGGAAGACCGAGGCGGCGGAGAGCAGATCCATTGACTCCTTCACCCGCCCGGTGTCGTGCCCCAGCCAGAACAGGGACTCGACGGTCGCCTCCGATGGTCCGCCGGGATGTGACGGCCCGTACTTGCGGCGCGCCGCCGATTCCCCTTCCCCGGGGTCCCCGGCCCGCTCCTGCGTGGTTCCGGCGGTCGCACGGTCCTGGTCGTCGGTCGCGGTGGCCAGTTGTTCCTGGAGGTGCCGTGCCAGGACGCCGGGAGTGGGGTGGTCGAAAACCAGCGTGGTCGCGAGCCGGAGCCCGGTGAGAGCGTTGAGCCTGTTGCGCAGTTCCACGGCGGTGAGGGAGTCGAAGCCGAGCTCGCGGAACTCGCTGTCCGAGGTGACCTGGTCCGTGGCCCCGTGGCCCAGGACCAGGGCCGCCTGGGCGCGCACGAGTTCCTCAAGAATGCCGGTCCGCTCGCCGGGGCCGTCCGCCTTGCTCAGCCGCTCCCGCAGGACGGCGGCTTCGCCGGGGTCCGTGCCGTCACCGGCTGCGCGGCGTGCCGGGACCTTCACCAGCCCCTGGAGGATGCGGGGCAGTGCACCGGCCGCGGCCTGTGCGTACAGGGTGCGTACGTCGAGCCGGGTGGTCAGGAGCAGGGGCTCGTCGACGGTGCCGGCGGCGTCGATGAGGGCGAGCCCCTGTTCGTTGGAGAGGGGTGTCAGGCCGCCGCGGGACATGCGGGCGAGGTCGGTGGCCTCCAGGTGGCCGGTCATGCCGCTGGCCTCGGCCCACAGACCCCAGGCCAGTGCCTGGCCCGGCAGCCCCCGGGCCCGCCGGTGGTGCGCCAGTGCGTCGAGGAACGCGTTGGCCGCGGTGTAGTTGCCCTGGCCGGGGCTGCCGAAACTCGCGGCGGCGGACGAGAAGACGAGGAAGTCCCGCAGGTCGAGGTCCCGGGTCAGTTCGTGCAGGTGCAGCGCTCCGAGTGCCTTGGCTCCCAGGACCGCTTCCATGCGTTCCGGGGTCAGGGAGGTAAGAATTCCGTCGTCGACCACACCCGCCAGGTGGACGACGGCGCGGAGCGGGTGCCGTGGGGGGACGTGCGACAACAGGTCCGCCACCGCCCGGCGGTTCGCCAGGTCACAGGCGTGCACCGTAGCTTCGGCGCCATGTGCCGCGAGCTCGGCGACGAGTTCCGCCGCCCCTTCGGCGGCCGGCCCGCGGCGGCCGGCCAGCAGCAGGTGCCGTACGCCGTGTGCCGTCACGAGGTGCCGGGCGACGAGTTTGCCCAGGACCCCGGTCCCGCCTGTGATCAGCACGGTTCCCTCGGGGTCCCAGCGTGGTTCGGCATCGCCGTCAGCCGCCTCCGGAGGCTGCCCGGAAACCGCCACACGGCTCAGGCGCGGGACGTACGGCGTGCCCTCGCGGACGGCGAACTGCGGTTCCCCCGTGAGCAGGGCGTCCGGAAGCAGCCGCCGGGACGCGTGGCTGCTGTCGGTGTCGGCCAGTACGAACCGGTCGGGGTTCTCACTCTGGGCCGAGCGGACGAGCCCCCACACGGTGGCGTGGGTGAGGCCGGGCACGTTGTCGCCCTCGGTCGCCGCGATCGCCCCGTGGGTGACCACGGCCAGCCGGGACTCGGCGAAACGGTCGTCGACGAGCCAGCGCTGAAGGAGTTCGAGGGTGGTATTGGCCGCCTGGCGCACCGCATCCGCGCTGTCGTGTCCGGGAACGGGCCGGGGAGCGGGAGCGCCCTCGGTGTCCGGGTGGGACGGAGTTTCCGGGGCGGGCGCCCCGTCCCACCCCGGCACCGTCGTACCGGAGCCGGCCGCGTGGCCGGCTTCGTCCGCCCCGCACGAGACGACCACCATGTCCGGGGGCGGGCTGCCCGAGGTCACGGCCTCGCCCAGCGCGGCCAGGTCGGGGTACACACTCCAGGCCGCTCCGGCCGCATCCAGCGCCTCGCCCAGGCCCGGTGTTCCCGGGCCGACGAGCGCCCAGCGGCACGAGCTCGCACTCCGGCCCCCGCTCCGGCCGTTCGGGAGGGGGCGGGGCCGCCACTCCATGCGGAAGAGGGAATCGTGGTAGGTGGTGCGGGCCGCCCGCAACTGCTCCGTGGTGATCGGCCGGAAGGTCAGCGACCGCGCCGAGACCACCAGCCGCCCGGCGGGGTCGGTGGCTCGCAGGGTGAGGGTGTCCTGTGGCGTCGGGGACAGCCGGACGCGCAGCGAGGACGCGCCCGTGGCGGCCACAGTCACCCCGCTCCAGGAGAACGGCAGCAGGCCGTGCCCTTCCTCTCCGGTGCCAGCTTCAGCGCCGACGCGGAGCACCACAGGGTGCAGTGCGGCGTCGAGCAGGGCGGGGTGTACGGCGTAACGAGCCGCTTGTTCCTTTTGCTCCTCTCCCAGGCCGACCTCGGCGTAGATGTCCTCGCCGTGCCGCCAGGCCGCCCGAAGCCCTTGGAAAGCGGGGCCGTAGGCCAGCCCCGCCCCCGCCAGGTCCGCGTACCAGGTGCGGAGGTCCACCGGTTCGGCTCCCGCGGGCGGCCATGTTTCGTCCTCGGGCTCCCGTCGGCCGGACGCACCTTGGGCGGTGAGAGCATCCGGGGCGAGCACCCCGGTCGCGTGACACGTCCACGCTTTCTCCGCCGACAGAGCACCGGCGTCGTCCGGGTGGGAGTGCAGGGCGAAGGCCCGCTCTCCCGACGGACCGGGTGCGGCGACGGCGAGCTGGAGTACGACCGATCCGCGCTCGGGCAGCAACAGGGGGACTTGTAGGGCGAGTTCCTCCACTGATCCGAGTCCGGCTTCCTGTCCCGCGCGGAGGGCCAGCTCCAGGATGGCCGTGCCCGGCAGCAGCACGGCGCCGAACACCGCGTGGTCGGCCAGCCAGGGGTGGGTCCGCAGCGAAAGCCGTCCGGTGAAGAGCAGGTCGTGCGAGTCCGCCAGCTCCACGGCGGAGCCGAGCAGGGGGTGGTCGGCGGTGTCCAGACCCGCTGCTGCCAGGTCGTCCCCGCTCACCTGGGTGTCCAGCCAGTAGCGGCGCCGGTCGAACGCGTACGTCGGCAGCGGGACCCGGTGGGCGGCGGGGGCGGGCCCGATGACGGCCGGCCAGTCGACGGTGACACCGCCGGCGTGCAGGCGGGCCAGGGCAGCGAGGAGGGTGCGGGCCTCGTCCCGGTCCGGGCGCAGGGCCGGGACCGTTACGGCCGTGGGTCCGGTGTCGGCGGGGATGTCCGTCCCGGTGTTCGCAGTGGTGACCGGGCGGCAGTCCTCCGCCAGCGCGGACAGGGTGCCGTCCGGGCCGAGTTCCAGGAACGCACGGACGCCCCGTGTCCGCAGCCACGCCACCCCGTCGCCGAAGCGCACCGCTTCGCGCACGTGCCGCACCCAGTAGTCCGGGGTCGTCAGCAGACCGGGGCCGGCGAGTGCGCCCGTCAGGTCGGACACGACACCGATCGACGGTTCGGTGTACGTCACCGATCCGGCGACCCGCGCAAAGTCCGCCAGCATCGGTTCCATCAAAGGGGAATGGAAGGCGTGGCTCACGCGCAGTCGGCGAGTCTTGCGGCCACGCCCGGCGAATCCGGCCGCCACCTCCTCGACCGCGTCGGCATCACCGGAGATCACGACCGATTCCGGGCCGTTCACCGCCGCGAGCGAGACGCGTTCCGCCAGCCCCTCCAGTGCCTGCGTGACCTCGCTCTCGGTGGCCCGGATCGCTGTCATCGCCCCACCGGACGGCAACTCCTGCATCAGCCGGCCGCGCGCCGCCACCAGGCGCGCGGCGTCGGCCAGGGAGAAGACCCCGGCCACGTGGGCGGCCGCCAGCTCACCGACCGAGTGGCCGAGGACGAAGCGCGGGCGGACGCCGAACGATTCGACCAGCCGGAACAGTGCCACCTCGACGGCGAACAGGGCGGGCTGGGCGTAGCAGGTGCGGTCCAGTTCCTCGGCCGCTGCACCGGTGCCGGGCGACCGGTCGAAGATCAGGTCGCCTAGGGGTCGGTCCAGGTGGCTGTCCAGCTCCGCGAGCACCGCGTCCAGGGCCTCCGCGTACCCGGGGAACGCGGCGTACAGCTCGCGTCCCATTCCGGCACGTTGGGTGCCCTGGCCTGCGAACAGCATGGCGAACGGGCTGTCGGGCGTGGCCCGGTCTGGCCCTTCGACGAGTCCGGGAGCGGGGGTGCCGGAGGCCAGTGCGTCGAGTCCGCGCAGGAAGTCGTCGCGGTCTGTTCCGAGGACGACGGCCCGGTGTTCGAAGAGCGATCTCTCGGTCACCAAGGCGTGTGCGACCGCGGCGAGGTCCAGGTTTCCGTTCGCCCGTGCGAACTGTCGCATGCTGCGGGCCTGTCCCCGCAGGGCACTCTCGGAGCGTGCCGAAAGGGTCCAGGGGAGCGGGTGGGGCGTTGCTGGGGAGTCTTCCTGAGGCCCGGTCGGGGCGGCCTGTTCGGGCAGGTCCGTAACGCTGGTGGGATTTTCGCTGGTCGCCGGCTCGGGCGCCTGCTCCAGGATGACGTGCGCGTTGGTGCCGCTGACCCCGAACGAGGACACTCCCGCCCGCCTCGGGCGCCCGTCCTCTCCCGGCCACGGCATTTCCTCGGTCAGCAGCCGCACCGCGCCCGCGTCCCAGTCGATGTGCGGCGACGGCTCGTCAATGTGCAAGGTGCGCGGAAGCGTTCCGTTGCGCAGGGCGAGGACCATTTTGATCACGCCCGCCACACCCGCCGCCGCCTGGGTATGCCCGATGTTCGACTTCGCCGACCCGAGCCAGAGCGGCTGGTCGCCGGGACGCCCCTGCCCATAGGTGGCCAGCAGGGCCTGGGCCTCGATCGGGTCACCCAGCGTCGTACCCGTGCCGTGTGCCTCCACCGCGTCGACGTCGGCGGGCGTCAGGCGAGCGTTGGCGAGGGCCTGGCGGATCACCCGCTGCTGCGACGGTCCGCTCGGCGCTGTGAGACCGTTGCTGGCGCCGTCCTGGTTGACCGCGCTGCCCCGCACCACCGCCAACACCTGGTGTCCCAGGCGCCGCGCGTCGGAGAGCCGCTCCACCAGGAGGACGCCCACGCCTTCGCCCCAGCCGACCCCGTCGGCCGCGGCCGCGAACGCCTTGCACCGCCCGTCCGGCGCCAAACCGCGCTGCCGCGAGAACTCAAGAAATGCCGCGGGTGTGGACAGCACCGTCGCACCGCCCACCAGAGCCAGGGAACATTCTCCGGCACGCAGCGACTGGGAGGCGAGGTGCAGCGCTACCAAGGACGAGGAGCAGGCCGTTTCCACCGTCACCGCCGGTCCCTCCAGCCCGAAGGTGTAAGAGATGCGGCCGGAGAGGACGCTGCCCGAGACGCCCGTCATCGCGTATCCCTCGAGGTCCTGTCGGCTGTGGCGCATCAGCTCGGCGTAGTCCTGTTGGGACATGCCGGCGAAGACGCCGGTCTGGCTGCCGCGCAGTGATCCCGGTTCGATTCCGGCTCGCTCCAGTGCCTCCCAGGAGGCTTCGAGCATCAGCCGCTGCTGCGGATCCATGGCCAGCGCCTCACGGGGGCTGATCCCGAAGAAGGCCGCGTCGAAGTCTGCCGCGTCGTGCAAGAACCCGCCCTCGCACGCGTACGAGACACCCGCCCGGCCCGAATCCACGTCAGGATCGAACAACCGCTCCGCATCCCAGCCCCGGTCCACCGGAAAACCGGAGACGGCGTCCCGCCCGGACATCAGCAGGTCCCAGAACTCCTCCGGCGAGCCGACGTCACCAGGGAAACGACACGCCATGCCGACGATGGCGACCGGCTCGTCCACTCCGACCACGTGGTGAGCGGTCGGCGCCGGCGATGTGACGGCACGGCCGTCCCCGAACATCTGCTCGTGCAAATATTCGGCCAGTACGAAGGAAGTGGGGTGGTCGAAGACCAGCGTCGTCGGCAGCCGGAGGCCGGTCACCGCGCCGAGCCGGTTCCGCAGCTCCACCGCCGTCAGCGAACTGAAACCCAGATCCCGGAAGGCCCGGTCGGAGGGTACGTCCTGCGCGGTGCTGTGGCCGAGGACGGCGGCAGCGTGGCTGCGTACCAGTTCCCGCAGCGCCTCCGTCCGGGCGGCGATTCCGTCCAGCCTGGCCAGTTGGTCTCGCAGGGCACCGCGGGTCGTGTCACCGGTGTCCGCCCGCAGGGACTGTACTTCCGGAATGTCGCTGATGACCGGGCTGAGTCCGGTGATGCCGGTGTTCTCGGCGAAGCGTTTCCAGTCGATGTCGGTGACGGTGACGCAGGTGTCGTCGTGGTCGAGCGCCTGGCCCAGCGCCTCCAGCGCCAACTGCGGATCCATCGCCGCCATACCCCGCCGCCGCAGCTGACCCGCGACCTCCGCGTCACCGGCCATCCCCTCACCGGCCCACGCACCCCACGCCACCGAAAGTCCCGGCAGCCCCAGATGCCGCCGGTAGCGCACCAGCGCATCCACCTCCGCATTCGCCGCCGCATAGTTCCCCTGCCCCGGCGCACCCCACGACCCCGCAGCCGACGAGAACACCACAAACGCCGAAAGATCCGCACACCGCGTCAGCTCATGCAGATTCCACGCCCCCACCGCCTTCGCCCGCCGCACCCCCGCCAACCGCCCCGGCGACAATGCACCCACCACCCCGTCATCCAGCACACCCGCCGCATGCACCACCCCACACAGCGGAAACTCCTCCGGCACCCCCGCCAACAACTCACCCAACGCCTCACGATCACCCACATCACACGCCCCGACCGTCACCCCCACCCCCAACCCCGCCAACTCCTCCAGAAGGCCGAAGCCGTTACCGCTCTCGTTGATCAGGAGGAGATGCGAGGCACCGCGAGCGGCGGCCCACAGGGCCGTGTGGGCACCCGGCTGGTCCCTGCCGTCGTCATTTCCCGTGATCAGTACGGTGCCGTGCGGTTCCCACACCCGCCCGGACACCACCCCACCCAACGGCGCCCGCACCACCCTGCGCACAAACACCCCCGACGCCCGCACCGCACACTCCCGCTCACCACCCCCCAACACCCCCACCAAACCCTCAACCACCCGCCCATCCACCACCCCCGGAACATCAACCAAACCACCCCAAACCTCCGGCAACTCCAAACCCACCACACGACCCAAACCCCACACCTGACCCAAACCCGCACACACCACCCCATCCCCCACACCAAC
>NZ_JBEYZW010000123.1:0-17429 GCF_040646215.1 Streptomyces sp. NPDC046215
GCATAGGCGGCACGGAGCTCACGGGGCTGGGCCCATACCGCGATCTTGGGACCGGCCCCGAAACCCCCACCCGCGCAGGCCCGACACCGCACCTGAACAGCCCCGCGCAGCGGACACACCCCCCGCAGGGGCAACGGCGCACCGTCAACGACACCCGCACCCGGCAACCGCAGTCGCCAGACGGTCCAGTACCCGCTGCGCGGCCTCCGCCGAGCCTCCGGACGTCATGAAGGCGAAAGCCAGAAGGCGGCCTTCGGACGTCACCGCCGTGCCGGCCAGCGTGTTCACGCCCGTGAGGGTGCCCGTTTTGGCGCGGACCAGGCCCCGGCCCCCCGCGTCCGACCCGTAGCGCCCGCGGAGCGTCCCGCTGAAGCCGGCCACCGGCAGGCCCGTGAGGACCGGGCGGAGCTCCGGGTGGCGGGGGTCGGCCGCGCGGGCGAGGAGCTGGGCCAGGAGTTCCGCCGAGACCTGGTCGGCGCGGTCGAGGCCGCTGCCGTCGGCGATGCGGATGCCGGACGTGGGCAGGCCGAGCTTCTCCAGCCGCTCGGTGACGGCTCCGGCCGCGCCCTCGAAGCTCGCGGGGGCCCCCGCGGCGAGCGCGGTCTGCCGGGCGAGCGCTTCGGCGATGTCGTTGTCGCTGTTGGTGAGGGTGCGCTCGACCAGCGCGGACAGGGGCGGGGAGGAGACCGCAGCGATACGTTCCGCCTTGCCGGGCGCCTGGCCCGAGGAGACGTCGTCCTCGACGTCGACGCCCCGTTCGCGCAGCAGGTCGGCGAAGGTGCGGGCCGCGTCGGCGGCCGGTTCTGTGGAGCGGTCGGCCGTGCCGTGGTCGGAGTCGTCGAGGCGGCCCTCGTCGACCATGAGGGCGGTGACGGGGGCGATGTTCTCGTTCGCCCCGATGGGGTGGTCGGTGGGGCCCGCGTAGCGCGAGGTGTCGTAGGTGAGCTTGGTGCGGCCGGTGCCGCGGGCCTTGAGCGCGCGGGCGGTGGCGTCGGCCAGTTCCCGCAGGCTCGCGGGCCGGTCCGGGCCCGCCCGGTCGGGGCGGGCGGTGAGCGTGGGATCGCCCCCGCCGACGAGGACGATGCCGTCGCCGCCGGCGACGACGGTGGTCTCGATGCGGTGGCCGGGCCCGAGGGCGGCGAGGGCCGCCGCGGCCGTGGCCAGCTTGACCGTGGAGGCGGGGGTGTACTCGGTGCCCTCGTCGGCGCCGTACAGCGGTGTGCCGGTGGCGGCGTCGACCACGGCGGCCGAGGTCCGCTCGCCCAGCGCGGGGTCCTTCAGCAGGGGCTCCAGGGCCTCGGCCAGGCCGTCGCGGGTGGGCGGCGGGGCGGCGGGCCGCGCGCCGAGTCCGGCGAGGACCGGGGGAGCCGCGGGGACGGCGGGCCGGGAGTGACGCTCGCCACCCGTCGCCCTTCCGGCCGCCGCAAGATCGCGTTCGGCCTTACGCTGGCCCGAGTCCCAGGGGCCGGCGGCACTCACCGCGCCGGCCGCGACCACCAGGCCCGCCAGGGCGGACACCGCGGCGAACCGCACGGTACGGCGCTGTGCTCGGGGGGCGTTCTGCCACCACCCGATCTGCCATGATCCGGCCTCAGGCACTACGGACCAGCCCCTTTCGCCACCACACGCCTGCGTGAGGGACACTTAATCACCAGACGTTTGTGTTGATCATGGAGGAGCCACCCGTGGAGTTCGACGTCACCATCGAGATCCCGAAGGGTTCGCGGAACAAGTACGAGGTGGACCACGAGACCGGTCGCATCCGCCTGGACCGTCGACTCTTCACCTCGACCAGCTACCCGGCCGACTACGGCTTCGTCGAGAACACCCTCGGTGAGGACGGCGACCCGCTGGACGCGCTCGTCATCCTCGACGAGCCGACGTTCCCGGGTTGCCTCATCAAGTGCCGCGCCATCGGCATGTTCCGGATGACGGACGAGGCCGGCGGCGACGACAAGCTGCTGTGCGTCCCCGCGTCCGACCCGCGCGTGGAGCACCTGCGCGACATCCACCACGTGTCGGAGTTCGACCGTCTGGAGATCCAGCACTTCTTCGAGGTCTACAAGGACCTGGAGCCGGGCAAGTCCGTCGAGGGTGCCGACTGGGTCGGCCGCGCCGAGGCGGAGGCCGAGATCGAGGCTTCCTACAAGCGCCTCGAGGCCGCCGGCGGCTCCCACCACTGAGCCCGGCCCGCGACACCAGCCCCCTCCGGCCTCGCCGGAGGGGGCTTGTCGTTCCGCCCTAGAACCCTCGCGTCCGCTTCGCCGCCCGGCGCGACGCCGCACCACTGGGCACCTTGATGAACATCCGCGACATCTCGGACCCGAGATTCACTCCGATGGCGATGGCGAGCGCCAGCGCCGCCGCCTTGGTGAGGCTGGAGATCCCCGCGTTCATCTCGTTCTTCGCGAAGTTCAGCAGCGCGAAGTACGTGGCACTACCGGGCAGCAGCGGGCCGATGGCCGCCGTGACGTACGGCAGCGCGGACGCGTAGCGGTAGCGGGAGAGCAGCTGGCCGAAGAGGCCGACGACGCCGGCCGCGATGGCCGTGGCGGGCACCGGGTCGAGTTCCGCCGTGTCGGCGAGGGCCGCGTAGATGATCCAGGCGACTCCGCCGTTGATCGTGGCCCACAGCACGGTGTGACGTTCCTGCTGGAGCAGGACCGCGAAGGAGAAGGCCAGGATCATGGCGGCGATGATCTGGACGACGGGCCGTTCCTGGCGTTCCAGGGCGGCCTCGGGGTTGAGGGTGCCGCCGCCGATGTGCACCCCTCCGTAGAGGACGATCAGCACGCCGCAGACGATGCCGGCGATCAGGTAGCCGACTTCCAGGAGGCGGGCGGCGGCGGTGATGTAGTAGCCCGTCAGGCCGTCCTGGACGCCCGCCACCAGCGCTCTTCCCGGGATCAGGGCGAACAGCCCACCGGTGATGACGGCGGACGCCTGGACGTGCGCGTTGCCGGCGCTCAGGGCGACGCCCATGGCCGCGGGCGGCATCGCGGCGGCGACGAACTGGTAGAACTCGGGCAGCCCGCGCCCGGAGGCCAGCCAGGCCAGCCGGTCGCCGAGCATGGCGCCCGCCGCCGCGGCGAGGAAGACGACGACCCCGCCGCCGACGAGCATGGACGCGGCGCCGGCGAGCAGCCCGGAGGCGAGGGTGAGGCCCCAGCCGGGGTAGGGGTGCCGGTTGCGGCGGATCTCGGCCAGCCGGCCGTAGGACTCCTCCAGGGTGAGCCCCTGGGAGGTGATGTCGTGGACGAGCCGGAAGACCGCCGAGAGCCGGTTGTAGTCGGTGCCCCGGCGGCGCACGGTGCGGTTGGCGGTGACCGGGTCGTCGACGAGGGACGGCTGGTAGCTGACGGTCAGCAGGGTGAAGGTGACGGTGGGCTCGCAGCGGTCGAGCCCGTACGCGTGGGCCACGCCGAACATCGCGGCCTCCACGTCCTCGGCGCCCTCGCCGCCCGCGAGCAGCAGCTCGCCGATGCGCAGGGTCAGGTCGAGGATGCGGGGGACGGGCGGCCCGGGCTCGTCCGGCTTCTCGGGGCGGTCGGGGACCGGCCGCTCCCCGACCGGCATCCGCAGCATGGTGCGCATGCGGTCCTGCCAGGGCGACTCCTTGGTCAGGCTGACCCGGGGTATGCCGTGCGGCGGGGTGAACGCGGGGTAGGGCGTGCCGCGGCCGGCGGCGGGCGTGACGGCACCGGCGGGGAGGGCGAAGGCCGACCCCTCCGGTTCGGCCTCCGGCTCCGCGGCGATGCCCTCGGGGATCGCGAACTCCGAGGTCGGGTGCTCCTCCTCGGGAGGAGCGGGCAGGGGAACGCCCAAGGGCGGTGTGAAGGCGCTGCGCGCCTCGTCCGAGGCGGGTTTCCGCTCCTCGGAGGTGTCCGTGTCGGACGGGCTGTCGCCCCACTGCCGATCCGCCACTCGCGCTCCTTGTACGCCTCCTGCCGCCTGTTAAGGCCACCATGCCTGATCAGTGGCTCGTGTGCCCAGTGGGGTCCGGGGTATGCCCGGGGCGGACGGCGGGAGGAGGCGCCGGGAGGTCAGCGCTTGGCGTGGCGGCCGCGCTGGACCGGCGGGCGGCCGTCGCCGGGCGCGCCGGGGCCGCCGGGGGCGGCGGGGTTCTTCTTGGCCTTGGAGCGGGCCCGCAGCAGCTCGATGATCACGGGGACCACGGAGATCAGCACGATGCCGACGAGGATCAGCTCGATGTGCTTGTTGACGAAGTCGACCTTGCCGAGCGCGGCGCCCAGCAGCGTCACGCCGGCGCCCCAGAGCACGCCACCGATGATGTTGAAGATCAGGAAGGACCGGTAGTTCATCCGGCTCACGCCGGCGATGATCGGCGTGAAGGTGCGGATGATGGGCACGAACCGGGCCAGGACCAGCGACTTCGGGCCGTACTTCTCGAAGAATTCGTGCGCCTTCTCCACGTTCTCCTGCTTGAAGAGCTTGGAGTCGGGGCGCTTGAAGAGGGCCGGGCCGACCTTGCGGCCGAAGAGGTACCCCGCCTGGTCGCCCAGGACCGCGGCGAGGACGACGAGCGTGGCGACGAGCCACAGGGGCTTGTCGATCTGGTCGGTCGTGACGAGGAGGCCGAGGGTGAAGAGGAGCGAGTCGCCCGGCAGGAAGAAGCCGATCAGGAGGCCGGACTCCGCGAAGACGATGGCCAGGACGCCGATCAGACCGAAGTGATCGATCAGATAGTTCGCGTCCAGCCACTGCGGGCCGAGCGCGAGGGTGGTCATGGGGGTCACGGGTGACAGGCTCCTGGGTCGAGGGCGCAGGCTCGTGCGAGGCCCGGGCACAGGCGGAGTGGGGTGGTGTGCGGCCCCAAGTTATCAACGCCACCGCCGGGCACCTGGTTCCAGAGGGCCCCGGAGCCCGTACACCCGGTCGGTGCAACCCCGCCACCCCCGCGTGCGTCCCGGACATCAAGCGACAAAACTGCACACGGAGGTGGATGTCATGGGCATCGAGGAGTACGGCGGCGGTCAGCTCGAGAAGTCCGATGTGCTGGTGGTCACCACGAACGACGTCCCGGGGTACCGGGTCGACCGGGTCATCGGCGAGGTCTTCGGCCTGACGGTGCGCTCCCGGCACGTCGGCAGCCAGATCGGCGCGGGCCTGAAGTCCCTGATCGGCGGTGAGCTCAAGGGCTTGACGAAGACCCTGGTGGAGACCCGCAACCAGGCGATGGAGCGGCTGATCGAGCAGGCCAGGGCCCGGGGTGCCAACGCCGTGCTGATGTTCCGCTTCGATGTGACGGAGGCGGCGGACGTGGGCACGGAGGTCTGTGCCTACGGGACGGCCTGCGTCATCTCCCCCAGCCATTGAGGGCACCGGGGCGGGCCGGAAGGCCCGCCCCGGGTGGCACGTGCCGCTACCGCCCCAGTCCCCGGTACCGGCGCAGGGCCAGGGGGACGAAGACCGCGAGCAGGGCGAGCGGCCAGAGCACCGCCAGCGCCGTCGCGTGCTGCGCGGCCCAGGAGTCGCCGCCCGTGCCGGGGTTGCCGAACAGGTCGCGGACGGCCGCCGCCGTGGCCGACATCGGGTTCCACTCGGCGATCGCGCCGAGCCAGCCGGGCATGGACTCGGCCGAGACCATCGCGTTGGACAGGAAGCCGACCGGCCAGATGAGGATCTGTACGGCCTGGACGAGCTCGGGCCGGCCCGCGACCATGCCGAGGTAGATCCCCAGCCAGAGCATCGCGAACCGCAGCAGGAGCAGCAGTCCCACCGCGTAGAGGGCGCTGCCGGCGCCCTCCTGCCAGCGCCAGCCCATCAGCAGCCCGGCCGCGACCATGGCGGCGAGGGCGAGCACCGACTGGAGCATGTCGAGGACGCTGCGGCCGACGAGGACCGCGGAGGGGGACATCGGCAGGGAGCGGAAGCGGTCGATGACGCCCTTGTTGAGGTCCTGGGTGACGGCGACCATCGTGGATTCCAGGCCGAAGGCCATGGTGAGGGCGAGCATGCCGGGGACGAGGAACTGCTTGTAGTCGCCGCCGCCCGCGACGGTCATCCCGCCGCCGAGGAAGTAGGCGAACACCACCAGCAGCATCACCGGGAAGGCGAGGCCGACGATCACCTGGACGGGCTGCCGGGCCCAGTGCGCGAGGCCGCGCCGGGTCATCGTCCAGGAGTCGGTGAGGACCCAGGTGGAGTGGCTCATCGGCGCACGGCCTCCTTGGTGGCGTCCGCGGTGGGGCGGGTGACGTGGAGGAACACCTCGTCGAGCGTCGGGCGGCGCAGCGCGATGTCCTCCGCCTCGATGCCGGCGGCGGTGAGGGTGCCGAGGACGGCGGCGAGGGCGGCCATCCGGTCGGTGACGGGCACGCTGAGGCGGCGGCGGTCGGCGTCGGTGCGCACGTCCGCGGTGCCGAGGGCCCCGGCCACGGCCGAGGCGGCCGCGGCGAGCTGTCCGGCGCGGTGCACGACGATGTCGATGCGGTCGCCGCCGAGGCGGGCCTTGAGCTCGTCGGCGGTCCCTTCGGCGACGGCCCGGCCGGCGTCGACGACCGTGATCCGGTCGGCGAGCTGGTCGGCCTCCTCCAGGTACTGGGTGGTGAGCAGGACGGTCGTGCCGCCGCCGACGAGGGAGCGGACGGCCTCCCACACCTCGGTGCGGCCGCGGGGGTCGAGGCCGGTGGTGGGTTCGTCCAGGAAGAGCACCTCGGGGGCGAGGATCAGGGCGGCCGCGAGGTCGAGGCGGCGGCGCATGCCGCCGCTGTAGCGGGCGACGGGCTTGTGGCCGGCGTCGTCCAGACCGAAGCGGGCCAGCAGTTCGCCGGCGCGGGCGGCGGCCCGGCGGGCGCCCAGGTGGTAGAGCCTGCCGAACATGTCGAGGTTCTGCCGGCCGCTCAGCTCCTCGTCCACCGCGGCGTGCTGCCCGAGCAGTCCGATGCGGTAGCGGACCTCGTCGGGGTCGCGCCGCACGTCGTACCCGGCGACTTCGGCCCGCCCGGCGTCGTGGCGCAGCAGCGTGGACAGGATCCGTACGGCCGTGGTCTTGCCGGCCCCGTTGGGCCCGAGCACGGCGTGGACGGTGCCGCGCGGGACGCTCAGGTCGAGCCCGTCGAGGGCGTGTTTGCCTCCGTAGGTCTTCCGCAGTCCTTCGACAACGATCGCCCGATCGGTGTCAGTCAATGCGCTCTCCTCCGTTTGTAGTCAAGTTTGACTACTTGCTCTCGAAGGTAGCGCGCCTCGCGAAGGTAGTCAAACTTGAATAGCGGCGGTGCCGCGGAGGTGGTGTGTCAGTCCTCGGTCTCGGGGAAGAGGCCGCCCCGCCAGGGCTCGCCCTCGCCCGCCATGACGTACGCGCCGCCCTCCAGGCGCTCGATCAACCCGCGGGTCCACTCCTCCCGGGTCTCCGAGGTGTGCACCCACATCCCCATGATCTCGCCGATGTGACCCCAGCTCTCGCCCTGCTCCGGGGTCCAGTGGCGGTGGATCTCCTCGCGCCAGGCGCGCAGCGACTCCATGCGCTGCTTCAGCAGGCCGACGGCCTCGGCCCGGGGCAGGTCGACCATGAAGCCGACACCGGCGCTGAGGACGTCGACCTTCTGGTCGTAGGAGGAGAGCGCGTCCCGCAGCAGCCGGAAGTACTCCGCCTCCCCCTCGTCCGTCAGCTCGTACTCGGTGCGCGGCGGGCCGCCGGCCTCGCTCGGCGCGACGTCGTGCGCGACCAGCAGCCCGTGCTTCGCCATCGCCTTGAGCGCGTGGTAGATCGAACCGGGTTTGGCGTTGGACCATTCGTGCGCGCCCCAGAACTCCAGGTCGTTGCGCACCTGGTAGCCGTGCGCCCGCCCGTGCTGACGCACCGCCCCCAGGACCAGCAGCCGGATCGCCGACATCGTCTCCTCATTCCACCCGGTCTGTACCGCTGCCCAGACTAGGTGGCGCCCGCGCTCCCGCCCGCGCGCGGGGCCGCTCAGCCCCCGGCGGCCTCGGCCACCAGCTCGTAGGCCGTCCGGCCGTCGAGGGACTCCCGGATGATGTCCGCGTGGCCCGCGTGCCGGCCGATCTCCTCGACCAGGTGCAGCAGCAGCCAGCGCATCGACACCTCGCCCTTGGGGAACCACGGGGCATCGGGCAGCGGGAAGGTGTCCTCCAGGTCGGGCACGGCGCGGATGAACCGCTCGGTCTCCGCCGCGATCTCCTCCCAGCGGGCGAGCATCCCGGCGACGCTCTCGCCTTCCAGGAGCCGGAAGCCGTCCTCCCAGGTGTCCTCGGAGCCGGCCGGCGGCCGTCCTTCGGCCATCCGCACCCAGTTGTCCTCGGCCTGCGCGGCGTGCTTGAGCAGCCCGCCGAGGGAGAGCGCGCTGGCGCTGGGGGTGAGTGCGGCCTGCTCCTCGGACAGCCCGAGGACCGCCCGGCGCAGGCCGCCGCGCTGGGCCTCCACGAACGCCAGCAGGGTGCCGCGCTCGTCGGAGGGGTTCGTCTCGATCACGTGGGTCACCATGGGTCCGGCCTTCCGTCGTTCCGTCGCTCGACGCACCCAAGCTAGAGGCCAATGCGGTCAGTTCCTGTCCGCAATGCGGGGGAAGCGGACCGTCAGAAGGGGAAGCTGCTCCGCCCGTGCTGAATGGAGATCCACTTGGTGGTGGTGAAGGCGTCGATCATGGCGTCCCCGTTGAGCCGCCCCACGCCCGAGTGCTTCTCGCCGCCGAACGGCACGATGGGCTCGTCGTGGACCGTCCCGTCGTTGACGTGGATCATGCCGGTGTCGATGCGCTTGGCGACGCGCACCCCGCGCTCGATGCTCCCGGTGTGGACCGCTCCGCTCAGCCCGTACGGAGTGGCGTTGGCCATCCGGACCGCCTCCTCCTCGCCGTCGAAGGGGATGATCAGCGCCACCGGCCCGAAGATCTCCTGGCCCAGGATCGGCGAGTCGGCCGCCAGACCGGTGAGCACCGACGGCGCGACGAGGGTGCCGTCGCTCTCGCCCCGCAGCAGGACGGTGGCGCCGTCGGCGATGCTCTGGTCGAGCAGGGTGTTGACGGCGTCCGCCTGGCCGGTGTTGATGAGCGGGCCGATGTGGGTGGCGGGGTCCCTCGGGTCCCCGACCTTCAGGGTCCTGACCTTGGCGAGGAACTTCTCGGTGAACTCCCGCTCCACCGACCGGTCCACCAGCACCCGGTTGGCCGCCATGCAGACCTGGCCCTGGTGGATGAAGCGGCTGAAGACCGCGGCGTCGACGGCGTAGTCCAGGTCGGCGTCGTCGAGGACGATCAGGGCGCTGTTGCCGCCGAGTTCGAGGATGACGCGCTTGAAGTGCGTCGCGGCGACGGTGGCGACGTGGCGGCCCACCTTGTCGGAGCCGGTGAAGGAGATGACCTTGGGCACCGGGTGTTCGATCAGCGCGTCGCCGATCTCCGCGATGTCGGTGACGACGACGTTGAGCACGCCCGGCGGCAGCCCGGCCTCCTCGAAGACCCTGGCGACCAGGCCGCCGCCGCAGATCGGGGTGTTCTGGTGGGGCTTGAGCACCACGGCGTTGCCGAGGGCGAGCGCCGGGGCGACGGATTTGATCGAGAGCAGGAAGGGGAAGTTGAAGGGGCTGATCACCCCGACGACCCCGACCGGGAGCTTGTAGAGGCGGTTCTCCTTGGTGTCGTCGGGCGAGGGCAGGATGCGGCCCTCGGCCCGCAGCGCGAGGTGGATCGCCTCGCGCAGGAACTCGCGCACCAGGTGGAGCTCGAAGCCCGCCTTGACGGCCGTGCCGCCGCACTCCGCGGTGATCGCCGCGGCCAGCTCGCACTCCCGGTCGTCGATGATCCGCAGCGCCCGCTCGAAGACGAGCCGGCGGGTGTACGGGTTGGTGGCGCCCCACGCGCGCTGGGCCTCCTCGGCGGCGCGGTACGCCTGGTCTATCTCGCCCACGCCCGCCACGGTGATGGAGGCGAGCTTCTCCCCGTCGTAGGGATTGAAGTCGACGATGTCCCAGGAGCCGGTGCCGGACCGCCACTCCCCGCCGATGTACTGGAAAGCCAACTCGTCGAAGTAGGACATGCGCCATCCCTGCCTGGAGAATCGGGGGCGCACGGGGCGCCCGGATCCGGAATGCATACTCCTGATGGGACGTCATCGTACTGATGTGTCATACGAGTTGAAGCAGGCGCCTCAGCAGATCCCGTGATTCCGCAGGCGGGAGGCTGTCTTCGTGGAGGCGTTCCATGACCTTTCCGTACTGGGCCACTTCATCGGGCTTGTCCAGATACAGCGCGCTGGTGAGCTGTTCCAGATAGACCACGTCCGAGAGGTCCGACTCGGGAAAGCGCAGCATGGTGAAGGCACCGCTCTCCCCGGCGTGGCCGCCGTGCGCAAAAGGCATCACCTGGAGCGTCACATTGGACTGCTCGGAGATCTCGACGAGGTGCTGGAGCTGGCCGCGCATCACGTCCGGGCCACCGTAGGGGCGGTGCAGCGCGGCCTCGTCGAGCACCGCGTGGAAGTGCGGGGCCCGCTCGGAGAACAGCAGTTTCTGGCGCTCCATGCGCAGCGAGACCCGGCGCTCGACCTCGGCCTCCTCGGCCGTCGGCTGTCCGCGCACGACGACGGCGTGGGCGTACCCCTCGGTCTGGAGCAGGCCGTGCACGAACTGCACTTCGTAGATCGAGATGTGTGAGGCGGCGCCCTCCAGCCCGACGTAGGTCTGGAACCACCCCGGCAGCACATCGCCGTAGCTGTGCCACCAGCCGGCGACGTTGGCCTCGCGGGCCAGGCCGAGCAGCGCCTCGCGCTCCTGCCCGTCCGTGACGCCGTAGAGCGTGAGCAGATCCTCGACATCGCGTGCCTTGAAGCTCACCCGTCCCAGCTCCATACGGCTGATCTTCGACTCGGACGCCCGGATCGAGTAGCCCGCCGCCTCGCGCGTGATGCCCCGCGACTCCCGCATACTCCTGAGCTGTGAGCCCAGGAGTATGCGGCGCACCACAGAACCGCTCGACTCGCTCGTGGCCATCTCTGCGACTCCTCCTCTTCCGGCTCTTCCGGATCCTGTACCGGCCGTGCCGCTTCCGCACCCTCCCGGGGCGACCCCCGCTACCCCCGGCCGTGAAGTCTGCCACCTTCGGGCTCCGTTGAGTGTGCATCCGGTTACGCGACGGGGACCAGACCGGGGGACGTACGCCGGAGGGCGTAGGAAGAATTGCTGCCGAACCGGAGCGTGCGCCCCTAAAACCCCCGCGTGCACGTGCATCTGCCCTTGCATCCGCCCCCCGCATTGGGAACGATGGGTGACGCACACGTGCGTGTCACGTCCACGATTGCCAGGAGTGCCTCGGATGGGTACCGAAGGATCGACTGTGCTCTCCCCTCTGTGGCGAGGGCTGCCACCGATCGCCCCACCGGCCGCACCGAACTCCGCCTCCTGCGCACTGCCACCCCGCTTCGAAGCGGTCCGCACGGCACGGAAGTTCACCAGGGCGACGCTCCAGCAGTGGGATCTGCACGGGCTCTTCGACGATGTGGCACTGGTCGTCTCCGAGTTGGTGACCAACTCGATGCGCTACGCGCTGCCCGCCGACGCGATATCCGCCGGCCACGAACCCCCGGTGCGGCTGCATCTGATGCGCTGGACGTCACGCCTGGTGTGCGCGGTGCGCGACCCCAGCGAGGAGAGCCCGGTGGCCGGCGTCGCGGACGCGTCGGCGGAGTGCGGGCGGGGGCTGCTGCTGGTGGAGTCCTTCAGCGACACCTGGGGCTGGCACCCGCTCGCGGGGGCCCTGCACGGCAAGGTGGTCTGGGCGCTGTTCCGGCTGCCGCGCGAGCGCGACTGACGCCCGGGAGCACCGGGTGCCTCAGTCGCTCACCAGATAGTCGAATTCGCCGTCTTTGATTCCCCGCAGCATGGCATCGATCTCCGCCGGGGTGTAGACGAGCGCCGGGCCGTCCGGGTGGCGGGAATTGCGCACGGCGACCCCGCCACCCGGCAGCTTCGCGAACTCCACGCAGGAGCCCTGGGAGTTGGAGTGCCGGCTCTTGCGCCAGACGACGTCTTCGAGATCCGCGGCGGCCATGCCGTTGTGAGCGTCAGGCACAGGACTCTCCCGGAGCTTTGCAGGGGGCACCCCCGGCGAAAGTCGTGAGGGTGGCAACTTCTCCGGATCATAGCGGCGTTCATGTGCTTATGCATGAGCCGATGCACGTGCACTGACGGTGTCCCCGCCGTGACGTCCCGGTGCCGGGCGGCGCCCCGGCTACTTCCCGGAGGAATAGGGCAGCAGGGCCATTTCGCGGGCATTCTTGATCGCGCGGGCCAGTTGCCGCTGCTGCTGCGCGGTGACCCGGGTCACCTTGCGGCTGCGGATCTTCCCGCGGTCCGAGATGAACTTCCGCAGCAGATCGGTGTCCTTGTAGTCGATATAGGTGATGCCCGCGGTTTCCAGGGGATTCGGTCGCGGCTTGAGGTTTCTGCGGTGGTCGGGGCGGCGGGGCATGCTCGGTGCCTTTCAGGGGTGGTCGAATGCGGTCCGCGGTCAGGAAACCGGGTCCAGGAGTTCGTCGAACGCGGGCATGAGCCGGCGCCAGGCATCCGGGCCTCCCGCGTATTCGGCGTCGCTCAGCAGGCAGGACTCCAGCAGGGCGCGCAGCCCGTCGGCGTCGAGCCCCGGCGAGGTGAAGGTGAGGTACTGGGCGCGGTCGCCGTGCTCGGGGTGCCAGTCCAGGGCGGCGGCCACCCGCCGGGTCGCGGGCACCATCTCCCAGGCGGCGTCCGGCAGCGAGGCCAGCCAGGGGCCGGCGTTCTCGACGCACAGGGCGCCGCCCGCGGAGTCCCAGGCCAGCAGGGTGTCGGGCCGGTCGGCGAGCCAGAACCGCCCCCGGCTGCGGGCGGCGGCGCAGCACAGCTCCTCCAGGGCGGCGAAGAGCCGCTCCGGGTGGAAGGGCCTGCGGGCCCGCCAGACGACGGTGGTGACGCCGTCGGCGTCGGCCTCCTGCGGCAGGAGCGCGCAGGCGGGGTGCTGCCGGTCGGCGGCCGCCTCCACGTCGAACCCGGCGACGGCCGCGGCGGCGAGCTCCACGGAGTCGACGCCGATGTGCCGTGCGGTGGGGACGAGTTGGGCGAGCAGGGCATAGTCGGTCGCGTCGGCGGGCTCGACGTCGACCTCCACCGGGGAGGCCGCGGCGGACGTGTCGCCCGCCGCCGTGCTCCCCGCCCCCCGGGCCGCGCCGTCACCCGTGTCCCCGGCGCGGCCGGTGACGTCCTCCGCCAGGGCCAGCACCGAGACGTACTCCAGCTGGCGGGCGAAGGTGTCGGCCACCGTGCGCTGGTCGGAGGCGGCGGCCGCGAGGCCGGCCTCGGCCAGGTCGTCGCCGCAGCCGAGGTAGGGCAGCACCAGGGCGGGGTCGACGGCGGTGATCACGCCGGTGAGCCGGACGCCGTCCCCGCCGTGGGCGGCCACGACCTCGGCCATGGCCTTGGGCTCGACGGAGTCCCACAGCTCCACGACGGCGAGCCGGCAGGTCCCGGCGCCGGCGAGCCGCTCCAGCTCCGGCATCAGGTCCTCGCGAAGCGCGCAGCAGGCACAGTCGTTGGCCAGCGGGGCCTCGCCCTCGTCCAGCGTCCCGGCCCGGTCCCGGACGGTCCGGTGGACCGTGCCGGCGGCGGCCGACGCCAGGTCGTGGTGGAGGGCGACGCTGCCGGGCACGGTGTGCAGCAGCCGGTCCACGGCGGTCCGGCGGGCATCGGCGTGCAGCCCGCCGACCAGCACCACGGACAGCGGCCCCGCGGCGCTCACCGGCCGGCCTCGCGCTTGCCGTAACGGCGCTCGAAGCGCTCGACCCGGCCGGCGGTGTCCATGACGCGGGCGGTGCCGGTGTAGAAGGGGTGGCTCGCCGAGGAGATCTCCACGTCGACGACGGGATAGGTGTTGCCGTCCTCCCACTCCACCGTCTTGTCGCTGGTGGCGGTGGAACGGGTGAGGAAGGCGTAGTCCGCGGCGCGGTCGCGGAAGACGACCGGCCCGTAGGCGGGGTGGATTCCGGGCTGCATGACGGTCAGCGCTCCTCTCGGAAGGTGACGTGACGGCGGGCGATCGGATCGAACTTGCGCAGTTCCATGCGGTCGGGGTCGTTACGCCGGTTCTTGCGGGTGACGTAGGTGTAGCCGGTCCCTGCGGTGGACCGGAGCTTGATGACAGGGCGTAGCTCGTTGCGGGCCATACGGGCTACTATACAGAAATGGTTTCCATTTTCATTAGGGCTTCGGGGCCCACCCCCGACCAGGAGGTCTGAACCATGTCCGCCCACTGCCAGCTCACCGGCCGCAAGCCGGGCTTCGGCAACTCCATCTCCCACTCCCACCGGCGCACCGGCCGCCGCTTCGACCCCAACATCCAGCGCAAGCGCTACTGGCTCGCGAGCGAGGGCCGCCACGTGCGGCTGACGCTGAGCGCCAAGGGCATCAAGACCGTCGACACGATCGGCGTCGAGGCAGCGGTGGCCCGCATCCGGGCCCGGGGGGAGAAGGTCTGATGGCGAAGAAGAGCAAGATCGCGAAGAACGAGCAGCGCCGGCTGACGGTCGCCCGCTACGCGGCGCGGCGCGCCCTGCTGAAGGCGGTCATCCGCGACGCGGGCACCCCGGAGGCCGAACGCCTGGCGGCCACGCGCGAGCTGCGCCGCCAGCCGCGCGACGCGAGTGCGACGCGCGTGCGGAACAGGGACTCGGTTGACGGACGTCCGCGCGGATACCTGCGCACGTTCGGGCTGTCCCGGGTGAACCTGCGCGAGCAGGCGCATGCGGGGTATCTGCCGGGGGTGCGCAAGTCGAGCTGGTAGGGGTTCGCGCTGGCCGGCTCGCCTCGGCTGCGGGCCGGTCTGCCGCCTAGGGCGGCGAGCGGCCTGCGGCCGCGTCCTCAAGCTCCCCCAGCTAACGCTGGGAGGCGCCCCCGGACGGGCTAGAAGCCCGTCCGGCGTTTGAGGTCACCACGGCAGGCCACCGCACGAACGTGCACCGGCGGCCGTCGGACGTCGAGCTCAGCGACCGCCGCCCGTCGGCAGCAGCAACAGCTGGTCGGCGTAGCACCACGCCCAGTCCTCGCCCGGTTCGAAAGAACGGGCGACATCGTGGCCGCTCTCCTCACGCGCGTGCGCGCTCGCGTGCCGGTTGGGGGAACTGTCGCAGCAGCCGATGTGGCCGCAGGCCAGGCACTCGCGCAGGTGCAGCCACGTGGAACCGGTCCGCAGGCAGTCCTCGCAGCCTTCCGTGGTGCTCGGCGACACCTCGCGGACCTCGCCCAGGTGGGCGCAGTCCCGCTGGGTCGCCTTGCCCTCGACGTCGGCGGCGACCTGCCAGTCCTTCGACTCACTCGGCTCGCTCATGCCTTCGAGCGTAGGCCGGAGGGCGGGTCGTCGCACGGCGAAGCACAAGGTCACGGCCGTTGTCAGACCCCCCTGGCAGACTCACGGACGTGAGATGGGCGGTGGCGGAGACGGGCGACGGGGGTGTTCGTCTCTGCCCCGTCGACCCCTCCGGGGCGCCCGCCGGGCCCGTCGAGTCGGCGGCCTCCGCGGCCGAGGCGATCCGGTCCCACCCGGAAGCCGAGCGGTGGGTGTGGCGGTCCACCGCCGAGCTCTACCCGCGCCTGCTCGGCGCCGGCGTCCGGGTCGAGCGCTGTTACGACGTCGAGGCCGCCGAGTCCCTCCTCATCGGCCACACAGAGGGCCAGTCCGGCCAGCCCCGCTCCCTCGCTGCCGCCTGGGCGCGGCTGCGCGGCCTGCCCGTGCCCGCCGACCCGCCGGCCCGCGCCGCCGGGGGCCAGCCGTCCCTTTTCGAGCCCGGGCCCGTGCCCCTGCCGGAGGGCACCGATCCGCTCGACGCCCTGCTGGAGGTGTACGCCGGGCAGCTGAGCCGTACCGACTCCACCGAGCACCCCGGCCGGATGCGGCTCCTCCTCGCCCTGGAGTCCGCCGGCACGCTCGTCGCCGCCGAGCTCAACCGCACCGGGCTGCCCTGGCGGGCCGACGTCCACCGCGAGCTCCTCACCGAGCTCCTCGGCGAGCGCTACCCCGGCGGCCTCGAACCCCGGCGCCTCGCCGAGCTCGCCGACGAGGTCACCCGGGCCTTCGGCGGCGACGTCCGCGTCCGCCCCGACCTGGCCGCCGACATCATCCGGGCCTTCGCCCGCCAAGGCATCACCCTGAGCTCCACCCGCGCCTGGGAACTGCGGGAGCTCGACCACCCCGCCGTCGAGCCGCTCCTGGAGTACAAGAAGCTCTACCGCCTCCACACCGCCCACGGCTGGTCCTGGCTCCACACCTGGGTGCGGGACGGGCGGTTCCGCGCCGAGTACGTCCCCAGCGGCTCCGTCACCGGCCGCTGGACCACCAACGGCGGCGGCGCCCTCCAGATCCCCCGCGTCGTCCGCCGCGCCGTCGTCGCCGACCCCGGCCGGCTGCTCGTCGTCGCCGACGCCGATCAGCTCGAACCCCGCATCCTCGCCGCCGTCTCCCGCGACCCCGGCCTGATGGAGATCGCCGCCGCCGACCGCGATCTCTACGCCGCCGTCTCCGACCGTGCCTTCGCCGGCGACCGCGAGCAGGCCAAGCTCGCCGTCCTCGGCGCCGTCTACGGGCAGACCTCCGGCGACGGCCTCAAGCATCTGGCCGACCTGCGGCGCCGCTTCCCCGCCGCCGTCGCCTACGTCGACGACGCCGCCCGGGCCGGCGTGGAGGGCCGGCTCGTCCGCACCTTCCTCGGGCGCACCTGCCCTCCGGCGTCCTCCGCCACGCCCGACGAGGCCGGGATCCCCCAGGACGGCCCCTCGCCGGACGACGGGTACGGGTCCACGCCCGCCGACCGCGCCCGGGGCCGCTTCACCCGCAATTTCGTCGTCCAGGGTGCCGCGGCCGACTGGGCCCTCGCTTTACTGGCCGCACTCCGGCAGGCGCTCGTCGGCCTCGACGCGGAGCTGGTGTTCTTCCAGCACGACGAGGTGATCGTGCACTGCCGAGCGCAGGAGGCGGACGCGGTCACCGCCGCGATTCGCGCCTCTTCGGCACGGGCGGCCGCGGTGGTTTTCGGGGATGTTCCTGTGCGGTTTCCTTTCACGGTGGCGGCTGTTGCCTGTTATTCCGACGCGAAGGGGTGATGCGGCCGTTGCCGCTGCGCGGAGCCGCTCCGCTGCGCGGGGCGTTGCCGGGTTTCTCGCCGTTTCCCCTGCGGGGGGCGTGTCCGCTGCGCGGGGCTGTTCAGGTGCGGTGGCGGGTGGGGAGAAAACCCTCTGTGGTTTCGGTGCCTTGCCGGGTGCAGGGTCACCACAGGTCTTTTCTCCCACCCACTCACGTAAGGGGGTGGGTCGGAGCGGGCCTGTTGTCGGGGCGTAAAGCGTCACCACGTACAACGCCAAGGGCGTGCTGCCGCACGGGCACGAGCTGAACTACGGCGCGGTCACCGGCTACATGGACGGCATCCTGTCCTTTCCC
>NZ_JBEYZW010000124.1:0-16705 GCF_040646215.1 Streptomyces sp. NPDC046215
GGCTGATGTGGCTGACCTCAGCCACATCAGCCCGTCCGGCGCTTGAGGACGCGCCCGAAGGGCGCTGGGCCGCCGCAGGCGGCCACGACGGCCCGCAGTCGAAAAACCGCCGGCCACACCTCAAAAATGCCGAAGGGACCGGGGCCCCCGCCCCGCTCGCGCCGTGCTGCTGGGCACCGACACCACGCCGTGCCGCTGGCGCCACACCTGCCGCGTCACCCACACGTCCAGCACCGACCAGGTCGCCGCCACGACGCTCAGCACGGCGCACAGCATCGTGGGCAGGGCCAGCCAGGACCCCGCGAGCGCGAACAGCGCCGCGATCATGGCCTGCACCATGGTCACCGAGATGATGAGGACGGCGCGCACCGCGGCCTCCCGGACCGGGTCCGGCATCCGCGGCCGGCGCGCGGGTTCCTCGACCCACAGTGACCGGCCCCGGCGCGAAGGGGCGCTGTGCTGCGGTTCCATGCCGGCTCGCCTCCCCGGTGGCGGCCCTCGTCGGGCGCGGCCACGGCATCGGTCCTGCGTCGTCCCCCCACTCAAAGAGCGTGCGGGGTTGCCGGAAGGTTCCCATCGGACCGATGAAAAGGGGAAAAACAAGCATTCCAGTCGGGCCGATAAATCCGGCATCGTCTGACAAGGTGTCACCCGAATGCGTCACGAGCGAAGTTCGATTGCCGTACTGGTCTTCGAGACCTGTGCGACGCAGTAGTAGGCTCTCGCCGCATTGTTGTCGTCAAAAACACCACCCCCGTGCACCGGGGTCGACGTGGGGGAGGCCATGCGCTTTCGCGGGAAGTCGATCCGCCGGAAGATCGTGGCGCTGTTGCTCGTGCCGCTCGTGTCGCTGACCGCCCTGTGGGCCTTCGCCACCGTGATCACCGGCACTGAGGCGGCCCGGCTGTTCGCCTTCGCCGACGTCATGAAGAAGGTCGGCTTCCCCGCCGACGACATGGTCCGCGCCCTCCAGGACGAACGCCGCCAGACCCTCGTCCTCCTCGCCGACCCCCGCCGGGCCGACGCGCGGGACGCCCTGCACGCCCGGCAGCGGGCCACCGACGGCGTACGGACCACCTTCCTCCGCGTCGCCCGCGGCGCGCGCGACGAGATGAGCGCCGCCGCCGCGGCCCGCTTCGACCGCATCGAGAAGGGCCTCGGCGGCCTGGACGGCATCCGCCACAAGGTCGAGGAGGGCACCCTCCACCGCGCCGGCGCCTTCGACGCCTACAGCGAACTCGTCGAACCCCACTACGCCTTCATCGCCGGCCTCGGCGCCCTCAAGGCCGACGTGGACAAGCAGGGCCGCGCCCTCGTCGGCATCGCCCGCGCCCGCGAGGCGCTCTCCCGCGAGGACGCCCTCCTCGCCGGCGCCCTCGCCGCGGGCACCATGACCCGGGAGGACCTGCGCGCCTTCTCCGACCGCGTCGCCGAACGCCGCATCCTCTACAGCACCAACCTGAGCCTGCTCCCCACCGCCGACCAGAAGATCTACGAGGACTACTGGCGCGGCACCGGCACCCGGGAACTGCGCATCGCCGAGGACAGCGTGATCCTCGCCGGCGCCGGCCGCGCCCCGCACGCCGTCCACCCCGGGAAGTGGCGCAGCGCCGCCGACGCCGTCCTCGGCGACCTCGCCCGCATGGGCACCGAGGCCGGCGAGCGCTACAACGAACGGGTCCGGCCCGAGGCCATCGAGATCCTCGTCAAGGCCGCCGTCGCCGGAGTGCTCGGCCTCGCCGCCCTCGTCTGCTCCTACGTCATCTCCCTGCGCATCGGCCGCGGCCTCGTACGGGACCTGCGGCAGCTGCGCAAAGAGGCCCACGAGGTCTCCGGCGTCCGGCTGCCCGGCGTGCTGCGCCGCCTCGCCGCCGGCGAGCGCATCGACCTGGAGGCCGAGGCACCCCGCCTCGACTACGGCCCCGACGAGCTCGGCCAGGTCGGCAAGGCCCTCAACACCCTCCAGCGCGCCGCCGTCGAGGCCGCCGTCAAACAGGCCGACGTGCGCCGCGGCGTCTCCGACGTCTTCGTCAACCTCGCCCGCCGCAGCCAGGTCCTGCTGCACCGTCAGCTGACCCTCCTGGACACCATGGAGCGGCGCACCGAGGACACCGAGGAGCTCGCCGACCTCTTCCGCCTCGACCACCTCACCACCCGGATGCGCCGCCACGCGGAGGGCCTGGTCATCCTCTCCGGCGCCTCCCCGGCCCGGCAGTGGCGCAAGCCGATCCAGCTGATGGACGTCGTACGGGCCGCGGCCGGCGAGGTCGAGGACTACAAGCGCATCGAGGTGCGCCGGCTGCCCCGGCTGGCCGTCCAGGGCCCCGTGGTCGCCGACCTCACCCACCTGCTCGCCGAACTCCTGGAGAACGCGACGGTCTTCTCCCCGCCGCACACCGTGGTGCAGGTCACCGGCGAACGGGTCGCCAACGGCTTCACGCTGGAGGTCCACGACCGGGGCCTCGGCATGACGGCCGAGGCGATGCTCGAAGCCAACCTCCGGCTCGCGGAGACCCCGGAGTTCGAGCTGTCCGACACCGACCGCCTCGGGCTGTTCGTCGTCAGCCGGCTCGCCCAGCGCCACGGCGTACGGGTCACCCTCCAGCCCTCCCCGTACGGCGGCACCACCGCCGTCGTCCTCATCCCGCTGGACCGGCTCACCGAGACCGCACCCGACCGAGACACCGTCGCGCTCACCCAGAAGCCCGCACCGGCCCGCCTGCGCACCGACCTCGATGCCCCCGACCCCGAGCGCTGGTCGCTTTTCGACGACCTGGCCGAACCGGCCCTCCCGTTCTGCCCGTCGGGCCGGGAGGACGGCGAGCAGCACCGCCAGGCGGACGACGACGTCCCGCTCCTGCCGCGCCGCCGGACCACCGCGCCCACCGCCGGCCGGGAGCGCCCGGCCGAGGACGAGCGGACCCCGACCGGCGGGCTGCCCCGGCGCGTGCGGCAGGCCAGCCTCGTCCCGCAGCTGCGCGACGACCCGGCGGCGCGGCGCGGGCACCCCGCGCCCGCCGCACCGGACACCGCCCGTCCGGAACCCGACCGTGACGCCGACGAGGTGCGGGCCCGCATGGCCGCCCTGCAGCGCGGCTGGCAGCGCGGCCGGGAGGAGAATGAGGCGGACCCAACGAGAACGACAGCACCAGGAACCACATCTGAGGGGGACGGCCCATGACCGCATCCAAGGCCGCGATACGCACCGGAGCAGACGAGCGGCCACCGGCGGACGCCGGACTGAGCTGGCTGCTCGACGAGCTCGTCGAGCGCGTCGGCAGCATCCGCAAGGCACTTGTCCTGTCCGGCGACGGCCTGGCGACCGGGGCGTCGAAGGACCTCTCCCGCGAGGACGGCGAACACCTGGCCGCCGTCGCCTCCGGCTTCCACAGCCTCGCCAAGGGCGTCGGCCGCCACTTCGACGCGGGCGAGGTGCGCCAGACGGTGGTCGAACTGGACGAGGCGTTCCTGTTCGTCACCGCCGCGGGCGACGGCAGCGCTCTGGCCGTGCTCGCCGACGCCGGCTCCGACATCGGGCTCGTCGCCTACGAGATGACGCTGCTCGTCAAGCGCGTGGGTGCCCACCTGGCCACCGCCCCGCGGACCGGCACGGCCGCCGACGCGTGACCGCCGGCATGGCCGGGGACGGACACCACAGAGGGAACGGAGGAGACAGAGGGGACGGGCGGACCGGGAGAGAGGGCGACGCCGCGGCGGCACGCTGGTACGACGACGCGGCGGGCCCCGTCGTGCGCCCGTACGCCATGACCCGCGGCCGCACCCACAGCGCGGCCGCGGCGGAGCTCGACCTGATCGCGCTGGTCATCGCGGACGAGGACGGCCCGGCCGGCCACGCCGTCGCCGACCGGACGCTCTCCCCGGAGCACCTGGACATTGTCGGCCTGACCCGCGGCGAGCCCCGCACCGTCGCGGAACTCGCCGCGGACCTGGACCTCGCGGTCGGGGTCGTACGCGTCCTCATCGGCGACCTGGTGGCCGCCCGGTACGTGCGCGCCCTGCGCCCGGTCCCCCCGGCGGAACTGCCCGACGCGAGCATCCTGCGCGAGGTCATCGAGGGGCTGCGGGCCCTCTGAGCGGCCCGGCGCACCGCCCGGTTTCCCGGCCCGGGCGGTGCGCCCCGCCGAAGGGACTTGTCGTGAGCACGGTCCTTGGGTGACGATCACCTTCCACAGGGGAGCGCACCGCGGCGCGGGCCCCGGCACGTCCCGGTCGGCCCGGATCGGAGGAGGGCGACAACCACGATGTCCGTACGCTCCGAGCACACCCGCTCCACCGCCCGCCCGGTGGCTCTCAAGCTCCTGGTGGCCGGCGGCTTCGGCGCCGGCAAGACGACCCTGGTCGGCTCCGTCAGCGAGATCAAGCCGCTGCGCACCGAGGAGCTCCTGACCGAGGCGGGCCGCCCGGTGGACGACACCTCGGGGGTGGAGGGCAAGCGCACCACCACCGTCGCCATGGACTTCGGCCGGATCACCCTCCGCGACGACCTGGTCCTCTACCTCTTCGGCACCCCCGGCCAGGACCGCTTCTGGTTCCTGTGGGACGAGCTCGCCCGGGGCACGCTCGGCGCGGTGGTCCTCGCCGACACCCGCCGGCTCGCGGACTGCTTCGCCGCCGTCGATTACTTCGAGCGCCGCGGCATCGCCTTCACCCTCGCCGTCAACTGCTTCGAGGGCGCCGACCGCTACCCCGAGGAGGACGTGCGCGACGCGCTCGACCTCGACCCCGGGGTGCCCGTCGTCATGTGCGACGCCCGCGAACGCGAGTCCGTCAAGGACGTCCTCGTCTCCGTCGTCGAGCACGCCATCGCCACCGGCGCCGCCGGGTAGCGCCCGGGCC
The DNA here is from genome assembly GCF_040646215.1 of Streptomyces sp. NPDC046215. Lineage (NCBI taxonomy): Bacteria > Bacillati > Actinomycetota > Actinomycetes > Kitasatosporales > Streptomycetaceae > Streptomyces > Streptomyces sp. NPDC046215. The sequence continues at coordinate 4,858 of NZ_JBEYZW010000124.1, forward strand.
TCACCGGACGGGGAAGTCGAAGTACGTGTCGGGGAACGGCTCCGGTGTGAACGTGTAGTGCCACCACTCCTCCGGCAGGTTCACGAAGCCCGCGCTCTCCAACGCCGACTTCAGCAGCAGCCGGTTCGCCCGCTGCCGCCCCTGGATCCGCGGGTCGAGGGTGTGGGAGAGGGTGTCGAAGCAGTCGAAACCCGTGCCCATGTCCACCGAGTTGTCAGGGAACCGCTGCCCCCGGGGCGCGTAGCACGGCACGAGCGGCTCCCCGGGCACGTACGGGCGGGTGGGCCGCGCGGGCAGCCGCACCAGCGTCACGTCCAGGGTGCTGCCCCTGCTGTGCCCCGACTTCTCGGCGATGTACCCGTCCGCGAACAGCCGGGACTTCGCCACCCGCGGGTAGAACTCCCCCTTCATCCGCTCGTCCCCGAGGTCCTTCGCCCATGCGACGAAGTCGTTCACCGCCCGCTGCGGGCGGTAGCAGTCGTAGACCTTCAGGGTGTACCCCCGGCGCAGCAGGGCCCGCTGCGCCCGGTGCAGCGCCACGGCCGCCGGCCGGGTGAGGAGGCACACCGGGCGGCGGTAGCCGTGGACGCGGTGGCCGGTGAAGTTGTGGACGCCGCGGTAGCGCATTTCCTGAAGGATCGTCGGGTCGACGTCGGCCAGGGCCACGAACCCCGGCGGACGCGCGCCGGACTCCGCCGACGCGGCGGGGACCGACGACGGGGCGGCCAGGACGACGAGCGCGGCGAGCGGCGCGGTGAGGGCCCGCAGGGCGCGGGAGAGTGCGGTCATGACACTCCGAATAGCAGGGAAGCGGGCGCACCGGAAGAGCACCCCCGCCCTCACGGCTACCGCCCCGCTCCCCTGACCCGCACCCGGTGGCCCACGTCCGGCGAGCCCTCCCGCTCCACCACCACCTCACCGTCCCGCAGCCGGGTCGTGAAGCGCTCCGCCTCGGCCGGCTCCCAGCCGTCACCCGCGTCCGGGATCAGCACCCCGCCGCCCGTACGGCCGGGAGCGGGTGCCCACACCTCCAGCTCCACCCGCCCGTCCGCCCCGGCCACCGGCAGCACCGAACCCGCCCTCGCCAGCACCGGGATCCGCGACAGCGGCGCGTCCAGCAGCACCTGCCCCGGCCCCTCGTACGCCTCGCCCGTCACCGTGTCGTACCACCGCCCGCGCGGCAGCCGCACCGCCCGCCGGTCCGTGCCCCGCTCCAGCACCGGCGCCACCAGCAGCGAATCGCCCAGCAGGAACGCGTCCTCGCAGTCCCGCAGCGCCCGGTCCTCCGGCGAACGCCACCACACCGGGCGGACGTACGGGGCCCCCGTCCGCCGCGCCAGATGCGCGAGCGTCACGAAGTACGGCAGCAGCCGCTCCCGCTCCCGCAGCACGGCCCCCGCGTGGGCGAGGACCTCCGGCCCGAACTCCCACGGCTCCCGCCGCCCCGCGAAGTTCGCCGCGTGCGTCCGGAACAGCGGCAGGTACGCCCCCAGCTGGAACCAGCGCAGGAACAGCTCCGGCGACGGCGAACCGGTGAAACCGCCCACGTCCGGGCCCGAGTACGGCACCCCGCACAGCCCCAGGCCCAGCACCAGCGCCAGCGACGCCCGCAGCCCCGGCCAGCCCGTCGCCACATCGCCCGACCACGTGCCGCCGTAGCGCTGCATCCCGGCCCAGCCCGACCGGGAGAAGAGGAACGGCCGCTCCCGCGGCCGCAGCGCGCACAGGCCCTCGTACCCCGCGCGGGCCATGGCCAGCCCGTACACGTTGTGGGCCTCGCGGTGGTCGCCCCCGCGGCCCTCCAGCGCGTGACGGGCCGACAGCGGCAGCGTCGGGTCGCCGAACGCCGTGAACGACACCGGCTCGTTCATGTCGTGCCACACCCCGGCGAAGCCCTGCGCCAGCCGCTCCGCGTACCACCCGCCCCACCAGGAGCGCACTGCCGGATCGGTGAAGTCCGGGTAGACCGACGCGCCGGGCCACACCTCGCCCCGCACCTCACGGCCCCGCGCGTCCGTGACGAACACCCCGGCCCGCGCACCGCTGTCGTACACCGGGAACCCCGGCTCGGCCTTCACCGCCGGGTCGACGATGGACACCAGCCGCACCCCCTCCTCCCGGAACCCGGCCGCCATCCCCGGCAGATCGGGAAACCGCTCCTGGTCCACCGTGAAGACCCGGTGCCCCCGGTGGTGGTCGATGTCCAGGTGCACCGCCGACAGCGGCAGCCCGCGCTCGCGGTAACCGGCGACCACCCGCCGCACCTCACGCTCGCTGCCGAACCCCCAGCGCGCGTGCTGGTACCCCAGCGCCCAGGACGGCGGCAGCGCCGCCGCGCCCGTCAGCGCGGCCCAGCCGTGCAGCACCCGCGCGGGCGTGCCCACCACCACCCAGGAGCGCAGCGGTCCCCCTTCCATCCGCAGCTCGCAGCGGCCCGGCCGGTCGTGGCCCGAGCCCGCGCCCTCCTCGCCTTCCTGCAACGTCACCCGGCCGTCGTGGGAGTTGTCGCAGAACGACAGGTGGGTGCCCGCGTCGGCCACGACCAGCTGCACCGGCATCGTGATGTACAGCGGGTCGTCACCCGGCTCGAACGTGCCCCCCGGATCGGTGTTCCACAGCCGGTACGCGCCGTTGCGCAGCCGCGGCCCCGCCGCCCGGCCGCCCAGCCCGAAGAACCGCGCGTCCGCCGGCACCTGCGACCGCTGCGTCCACCGGGCCCCGCTCCCCTCCTGCGCCTCCCGGCCCTCCGCCTCCCACCAGCGGGGCGGCAGATCGCGCCGCAGCAGCACCCCGCCGGGCGTGCGCACCTCCACCGTGCCGTGCCGGCCCACCACGACCAGCACCCGCTCCGAGACCACCCGCCAGCCGCCGTCCTTGTCCGGCTCCAGCACCGCGCGCTCGTCCGCCTCCGGCACCGGCCCCGCCAGGGCGTACGAGGGCTCCGGCAGCGCCCCGTCCCACCCGCAGAACACCGCGCCGCCGGCCGCCACCCGCACCCGCAGCGACGACCGGGCGAACCGCACCACCCCACCGCCGGGCTCCGGCTCCGCGCCCCGAGCCGCCCCCGGCACCCGCGCCCGCTCCGGCCCCCGCTTCGGCAGCCCCGCCGCGTCCGCGCGCCGGCGCCGCAGCGCCGTCCGCAGGGACCGCAGCCCCCGGGCCGTTGCGACCGTCCTCGTTAACCTCAGCAGATCACGAGCATCCATGCTGATCACCCTGCCACCGACGACCTCCGGTGCGGGCTGCGTTCAACCGCCGTTCACCCCCCGCGGGGACACCCCGCCCCGGGCGCCCGAGGGCGTCCGGGGCCCGGAGAAGAGCCGCCGGCCCTGGTATCCGAGTCGATCACGTGGCATCGTCCTGGGCAGCCGCGTCACGCGCATACCCCGCCCGTGTGCGCGGCGACGCCCACGACGCGTACAGCCCGGGAGCCGCCATGACCACCGCACCGCCGCCCGCCGCCCAGCCGGAGCCCCTGTGGAGCCCCGGCCCGGACCGAGTCGCCCGCGCCCAGGTCACCCGCTTCCACTCCTGGGCGGCCGGGGAACACGGCGCCCCCGCCTCCGTCGCCGGGGACCCCGCCGCGAGCTACACCGCCCTGCACCGCTGGTCCGTCGCCGAACCCGAGCGCTTCTGGCAGGCCGTCACCGAATGGTGCGAGGTGCGCTTCGCCACCCCCTACGAGCGGGTCCTCGCCGACCCGGCGATGCCGGGCGCCACCTGGTTCCCCGGCGCCACCCTCAACTACGCCGAGCACGCCCTGCGCCCTGCCGCCGACCCCGCCCGCGCCGACGGTCCCGCCCTCCTGCACGTCGACGAGACCCACGAGCCGCGCCCGGTCAGCTGGACCGAGCTCCGCGCCCAGGTCGGCTCGCTGGCCGCGGAACTCCGCCGCCTGGGGGTGCGCCCCGGCGACCGGGTCAGCGCTTACGTGCCCAACATCCCGCAGGCCGTCGTCGCCCTGCTCGCCACCGCCGCCATCGGCGCCGTGTGGACCTCCTGCGCCCCCGACTTCGGCGCCCGCAGCGTCCTGGACCGCTTCCAGCAGGTCGAGCCCGTCGTCCTGTTCGCCGTCGACGGCTACCACTACGGCGGCAAGCGCCACGAGCGCGCCGACACCGTCGCCGAGCTGCGCGCCGGGCTGCCCACCGTGCGGGCCGTCGTGCACATCCCGCAGCTGGGCACCGCCGCCCCCGAGGGCGCGCTGGAGTGGTCCGCCCTCACCTCGGCCGACGTCGAGCCGGTCTTCGAGCAGGTCCCCTTCGACCACCCCCTGTGGGTGCTGTACTCCTCCGGCACCACCGGCCTGCCCAAGGCCATCGTCCAGTCCCAGGGCGGCATCCTCGTCGAACACCTCAAGCAGCTCGCCCTGCACTGCGACCTCGGCCCCGGCGACCGCTTCTTCTGGTACACCTCCACCGGCTGGATGATGTGGAACTTCCTCGTCTCCGGCCTGCTGGTGGGCTCCACCGTCGTCCTCTACGACGGCAGCCCCGGCCACCCCGACACCGCCGCCCAGTGGCGCGTCGCCGAACGCACCGGCGCGACCTTCTACGGCACCTCCGCCGCCTACGTGATGGCCTGCCGCAAGGCCGGCGTCCGGCCGGGGCGCGACTTCGACCTCTCACGGGTGCGGTGCGTCGCCACCACCGGCTCCCCCCTGCCGCCCGACGGGTTCCGCTGGATCCACGACGAGGTCGCCGACGACATGTGGATCGCGTCCGTCAGCGGCGGCACGGACGTCTGCAGCTGCTTCGCCGGCGCCGTCCCGACCCTCCCCGTGCACATCGGCGAGCTCCAGGCCCCCTGCCTGGGCACCGACCTCCAGGCGTGGGACGCCCAGGGTGAGCCCGTCGTCGACGAGGTCGGCGAGCTGATCGTCGCGGCCCCGCTGCCCTCCATGCCGGTCCGCTTCTGGAACGACCCCGACGGCAGCCGCTACCGCGACAGCTACTTCGAGATGTTCCCCGGCGTCTGGCGCCACGGCGACTGGATCACCCTCACCTCCCGCGGCAGCGTGGTCATCCACGGCCGCTCCGACTCCACCCTCAACCGGCAGGGCGTCCGGATGGGCTCCGCCGACATCTACGAGGCCGTGGAACGCCTCCCCGAAATCCGCGAATCCCTCGTCATCGGCGTCGAACGGCCCGACGGCGGCTACTGGATGCCGCTCTTCGTCCACCTCGCACCCGGCGCCACCCTGGATACGGCACTGCTCGACCGCATCAAGGGGACCATCCGTGAACAGCTCTCGCCCCGCCACGTCCCCGACGAGGTCATCGAGGTGGCGGGCATCCCGCACACCCTGACCGGCAAGCGCATCGAGGTGCCCGTCAAACGCATCCTCCAGGGCACCCCCCTGGAGAAGGCCGTCAACCCCGGCTCCGTCGACGACATCACCCTCCTGCACTTCTACGAGAAGCTGGGCCGCGACCGCGCCTGACCGGCGGCGGGCGCAGTTCCGGCGGCGCGCGGCTCACCCCCCGTACGTCGCCTGCCGCTCGCCCAGCGTCCCGGCGAAGTCCGCCGCCAGCCGCACCGCGTCCCTGGGCTCCAGCCCGGCCGTGGTGATCCGCACCCCGGGCGCGGAGGCGATCCGGAACCGCGCCCCCGCCGCCACCCACCAGCCCGACGAGCGCAGACCACTGACGACCGCGGCTTCGTCGCGCACCGGAACCCAGACGTTCAGCCCGCCGGCCCCGTGCGCGGCGATCCCGTGCGCCGCCAGCTCCCGCAGCAGCGCCTCCCGGCGCAGCGCGTAGGCGGCGCGCGCCCGCCGCACGAGGTCCTGCGCCGCGGGGTCGGTCAGCAGCCCGGCCACGGCCTCCTGCAGGGCGTGGCTCACCCAGCCGGAGGTGAGCAACAGCCGCCCGTCGTGCCGGGCCAGCGTGGTGGCGTCGCAGGCCAGCGCCGCCCAGCGCAGGTCCGTGCCCAGGTACTTGGTGACCGTACGGACCTGGGCCCAGCGCGCCGGCCCGCCGCCCGCCGTGAGGCTGTGCAGCGGTGCCCCGGCGACCTCGGCCGCGTGATCGTTCTCGATCACCAGCACGTCCGGCGCCTGCGCGAGGACCTCCGCCAGGGCGTCCCGCCGCTCGGCGGAGAAGCACCCGCCGTAGGGGTTCTGCGCGCGCGGGCTGCAGATCACCGCCCGGACGCCCGCCCGCACCGCCGCCCGCAGCGCCTCCGGCCGCATGCCCTCGTCGTCCACCGCGACGGGCACGGACCGCAGCCCGAGCGCCGGCACGAGGTCGAGCAGGTGGTGGTAGCCCGGGTCCTCCATCGCCACCGCGTCGCCGGGGCGCAGCTCGACGGAGAGCAGCCGGGCCACGCAGTCGAGCGCGGAGTGCGCGAACGTCACCCGGTCGGCCGGTACGCCGTCGCGCTCGTACCAGGCGCGCGTGAGCACCTCCAGCCGTTCCAGCCGCGGCGCCGCCCGGTGCGAACGCGACCCCGGGACCACGCGCACGGACGGCAGCGCGTCGGGCAGGAACGCCTGATCGGGATGGCCGCCCGCCAGGTCGCGCAGCCCGTCCGGCACCTTCGGCGGGCGCCGGGAGGCGACCGCCGGGGCGTCGGCCACCACCGTCCCGCCCCGGCCGCGCGTCAGGACGATCCCGCGCCCGCGCAGCTCCTTGTACGTGGCCGCGACCGTCCCCGGACTCACTCCTAGCCGCTCGGCCAGCACGCGGACCGGGGGCAGCGCGCTGCCCGGCGGCAGGAAGCCGCCGGCGACACCGCCCTCGATGGACGCGGCAATTCCCTTGGCATTGGTACCCGTGATCTCATATTGTGTTGCCACAGATCTGATTATGTATCAATACAATAGCTCGGTCAAGGGGTTCACATGCAGATACCGGTGCGGATACCGGGGGGACCGGACGGCCGGCGCCTGCTGGCCATCACCTTCGTCGACAGAGTCGGATCCGGCCTCTGGGGGGCGACCGCCGCCCTCTACTTCCTCTACGTCGTCCGGCTCACCACCGCGGAGATCGGCCTCCTCCTCGCCGTCTCCGGCGCCGTCGGCATCGCCGGCCCGCCCCTCGGCGGCCTCCTGGCCGACCGGCTGCCCCTCCGGCCGCTGCTCGCCCTCGTCCAAGTGGTGCGCGCCTTAGCCTCGCTCGCCCTCCTGACCACCACCGACCTGGGCCTCCTCCTCGCCTTCGCGGCGGCCGGCAGCCTCGGCGACCGCGCGTCCAGCGTCCTCACCAAGCTGTACGCCACCCGGATCGCGGGCCCCGAACGCGTCCGCTACCAGGCGATCAACCGCACCGCCGCCAACATCGGATGGGCCGTCGGCGGCCTCACGGCAGCCGGCGCCCTCACCGCGGGCACCCCCACCGTCTACCGCGCGCTCCTGATCGGCGACGCGCTCTCCTTCGTCGCGACCGCCCTGCTCACCCTGCGGTGCACGGAGCCGACCCCCTCACACACCGTCAGGACCACGGCCGCCCCGGAAGCCGGCACCGCGCCGGAGCGGAAGGCGGCCACCGGCCCCTGGCGCGACCGCCGCTACCTCCTCTACACCCTCGGTGAGATACCCCTCTGCCTCGACGACTCCATCTTCAAGATCGGCCTGCCCCTGTGGGCCGCCACCGCCACCGCCGTCCCCCACCAGGCCGTCCCCCTCTTCCTCGTCCTCAACAACGCCCTCGTCGTCTGCTTCCAGGTCCCCTTCGCCCGCTTCGGCACCACCCCCGCCGCCGCCCGCAACTCCCTCCTGCCCCTGGCCGCTGTCCTCCTCGCCGGTGGCGCCGCCTTCGCCGCCTCGGCCGTCGACGTCCCCTGGCTCGCCACCGCCGCCCTCGCCCTGGCCGCCACCGCCTTCTCCGTCGCCGAGATGCTGCACGCGACGATCTCCTGGGAACTGTCGGTCGCCCTCGCCCCGCCCGAGACACAGGGCGCCTACCTCGGCGTCCACGGCCTGGCCCAGGCCACGCAGCGCAGCGTCGGCCCCCTGGCTCTCACCGGCGTCATCGCCGCCGGCCCCCTCGGCTGGCTCGGCCTCGGCGCCGGACTCGCCGCGGTCTGCTGCGCCCAGCGGCGCCTGGTGCGCGACCGCGACCACCCGGCGATGTCAGTGCCGTCACTTACAGTGAGCAAGCACTGATCGTCCGCGCTGAGGGGGAGTCATGGCGCACACCAGGAATGACGGCAACCGACGACGACTGACGGCGCGGCGCACGCTGCGCCGCGAAGTGCCCGGCACCGTGGCCGTGCTGGCCGACGAGAGGGATTTCGCCGCCATGCGGCGCTACCGCACCTTCACCTTCGACGACCACGCGGCGTACCTGCGGCAGGTGGAGGGGCTGCTGCGGGCCCGCGCCGCCCAGGGCAGACACACGAGCGTGACCCTCTTCGACCCGGAGGGCTACGAGGAGTTCTGCTCCGCCTCCCACATCAACCCCGACGCCCCGGCCAGCCGCACCCGCTACACCGCGGAGATCGCCGCGGCGGGCACCAAGGTCACCTACGAGGGCCAGCCCCTGGCCCGCCTGCTGCCCCGCCTCATCGAGGAAGTGGAACAGCAGGCGACCTGGGAATGCGCCACCGGCCTCCTCACCGGCGGCGGGAACTGCGCCTCCTGCGGCGAGGACATCGCCCGGGCGGCCTTCGCCCGCGCCACCCGGGCCCTGCGCCGGCTCATCGAAGCCGTCGGTCCGGGGACACACCACCTCGTATGCAGCGTCCCCGCCGACGGCACCACCCCGCTGGTCGCCGTGCTCCACACGGACAACAGTGGCGACGGCCTGCTGCACCTGGGAGAGACCGCGGCGCTGGTCTTCTGCACCGTCCTGGCGGCGGGCATCGCCACGGACCGCCCGGGCGGAGTGGTCCTGCGCTCCACCGTGCCCGGGCAACGCGACGCCGTACGCGGCTGGACCCTGCGCGACGGCTGGCTGAGGCCCCTGACCGAAGCGGAGGTCTTCGCCGCCTACTGCACCGACGCGCACACCGGCGAGCCGGTGCCCCCCGAGCCCGGCGTCGACTACCGCGCGGGGCTCCCGCTCGCCGAGCCCGGCCCCGACGACCGGGAGGAGGGCGAAGAGAGGGACTGAAAACGCAAGGGGTGCCCCGCCGGACCGGCGGGGCACCCCTCACATCACAGCTGTCTCACCGGCTCACTCGCCGGAGAGCACCGCCTGCGCGGCCACGCGGGCCTCCTCGGCGGAGTCCGTCGCCCGGGCCGCGGCGGCGGCACGCTCGCACTGGGCGAGCGTGTGCTTGGCCAGGGTCGCGCGCACATACGGGATGGACGCCGCACCCATGGACAGGCTCGTCACGCCCAGACCGGTCAGCACACAGGCGAGCAGCGGGTCGGCCGCGGCCTCACCGCACACGCCGCAGCTCTTGCCCTCGGCCTTGGCGGCCTCGGCCGAAGCCGCGACCAGGTCGAGCAGCGCCGGCTGCCACGGGTCCTGCAGCCGCGACACCGCACCGACCTGACGGTCCGCGGCGAACGTGTACTGCGCCAGGTCATTGGTCCCCAGCGACAGGAACTCGACCTCCTGCAGGATCGAGCGGGCCCGCAGCGCGGCGGAGGGGATCTCCACCATCGCACCGAACTTCGCCTGCAGCCCGGCCGCCCGGCACGCGTCCGCGAACGCCTTCGCGTCGGTGCGGTCCGCCACCATCGGGGCCATGACCTCAAGGTAGACCGGCAGCCCCTCGACGGCCTTGGCCAGTGCGGTGAGCTGCGTGCGCAGCACCTCCGGGTGGTCCAGCAGCGTCCGCAGACCCCGCACACCCAGCGCCGGGTTCGGCTCGTCGGCCGGCGTCAGGAAGGCGAGCGGCTTGTCGGCGCCCGCGTCCAGCACCCGCACGACCACCCGGCCCTCGGGGAACGCCTCCAGCACCTTGCGGTACGCCTCGACCTGCTTCTCCTCCGACGGCGCCTTCTCGCTGTCGTCGAGGAAGAGGAACTCGGTACGGAAGAGACCGACGCCCTCGGCGCCCGCCTCCACCGCGGCCGGCACGTCCGCCGGACCGCCGACGTTCGCGAGCAGCGGCACCTTGTGCCCGTCGGACGTCGCACCCGGACCGGACGAAGCGGCGAGAGCCGCCTTGCGCGCCTCGGCGGCCCGCGTCAGCTCGGCCCGCTTCTCGGCGCTCGGGTCGACGAAGACGTCGCCCGTGCTGCCGTCGACGGCCACGACCGTGCCCTCGGCCAGCTCACCGGCGCCCGGCAGCGCCACGACGGCCGGAACTCCCAGCGCGCGGGCGAGGATGGCGCTGTGGCTGGTCGGCCCGCCCTCCTCGGTCACGAAGCCGAGCACCAGCGTCGGGTCGAGCAGCGCGGTGTCGGCGGGAGCGAGGTCCCGCGCGATCAGCACGTACGGCTCGTCGCTGTCCGGGACACCCGGCATCGGAACGCCCAGCAGACGCGCGACGATACGATTCCGCACGTCGTCCAGGTCGGCCACCCGGCCGGCCAGGTACTCGCCCGCGTTGGCGAGCAGCGCGCGGTAGGCGGCAAAAGCGTCGTACACGGCACGCTCGGCGGTGCTGCCGACGGTGATGCGCCGTTCGACGTCCGCCATGAGCTCCGGGTCCTGCGCCATCATGGCCTGGGCCTCGAGCACGTGCTGGGCCTCGCCACCGGCCAGGTTGCCGCGCGCGATGAGGTCGGCGGCGACAGCCTCCACGGCCTGGCGGGCGCGCCCCTGTTCGCGCGGCGCCTCATCGGCCGGGATCTGCTTGGCCGGCGGTTCCAGAACCGCCGTGCCCATGTGCCGCACCTCGCCGATCGCCACACCGTGGCTCACGCCGACGCCTCGCAGCGTTGTCTCCATTTCACCCGTCTCCGGTTGATGCGGCGGCTCGGGCCGCCGCGGGTGGATGTCGTACGTGCCGTCCCCGTACATAGGGGACGGTGCCGGACTAGCTCCAGCTGAACAGCGCGTCGCCTGCCTTGACGTCGCCGTCCACGCGCACGTCGCCGAGCGAGTCGGCGGTGGCCTCGAGCGCGACGATCGGGCAGATCGGCGACTTGCCGGCCTGCTCGACGGCGACCGGGTTCCAGCGCACGACCTCCTGGCCGCGCGTCACCGTGTCGCCCTTGTTGACGAGCAGCTCGAAGCCCTCGCCGTTGAGCTGAACGGTGTCGATGCCGAGGTGCGTGAGCACCCCGTGCCCGAGGGCGTCGACGACGACGAACGCGTGGGGGTGGAGCGAGACGATGACGCCGTCGACGGGTGAAACCGCGGCGGAGGGCTCGCGGACGGGGTCGATGGCCGTACCGGGACCCACCATCGCGCCGGAGAAGACCGGGTCGGGCACTGCCTCGAGTCCGATGGCGCGTCCGGCGAGCGGGGACGTCACGGTGGTCATGGGAAGCCTCCCAGGGGTGATGATTCATCACACGCCGTCACTGCCTGTCCTGGACGGCGCGCTGGTCAGAAAGCGTATGTCATGAGAACTGGGGGTTCCGCACGAGCGAGGCCACCCGGCGGAGGCCCTGAGAGAGCCCGCACCGTCACGGAGAGTGGGCGTCCGGGGGCCGCCGAAATCGATTTGCCTCGCCCCGCCCGGAGATGTACTGTCGGATCCCTGCCCACGACCGAGGCCCGCAGTCAACTGCTGGCAAGGCGAGGGGCGGCACTCTATTGGATATGATCCATTTCCCGGATCCGCTTCTGTGTGCCTGCATGTCCTTGGTGACTGCGGAAAACGAGCGGTAAGGGAGCGGAAAAACTCCTGATAGAGTGGTGGAACACCGAAGGGAAGCGCCCGGAGGGCCCCGTGAAAAGGGACCGAAGGAAGCGTCCGTTCCTTGAGAACTCAACAGCGTGCCAAAAGTCAACGCCAGACTATAAAATACCCCGTCCCTGATCCTCTGGATCGGGACGCG
>NZ_JBEYZW010000125.1:0-16280 GCF_040646215.1 Streptomyces sp. NPDC046215
GGCACAAGGTCATCCGACACCCGCACAACTCTGCCGCCACCGAGCCCGCCTGCCAAGACCATCCACCGGGCGCATTCTGAAATGACCAGTAAGGAGCCCCACCGGAGCGTGACCTGTTGTTGAAGTGAAGTCCACCACGCCGCCGGAGAACGCCGCGCTGGCGAAGTACACCACGCCGCCGGAGAACCTCGCGCCGACGAAGGACACCACGCCGCCGGAGAACGCCGCGCTGGCGAAGTACACCATGCCGCCGGAGAACCTCGCGCCGCTGAAGGACACCCTGCCGTCGGAGAATGTCGCGTCGTTGAAGGACACCATGCCGCCGGAGAACCTCGCGCCGACGAAGGACACCACGCCGCCAGAGAACCTCGCACCGTTGAAGAGCACTCTGCCGCCGGAGAAGACCGCGCCGCCGAAGGACACCTTGCCGCCGGAGAAGACCGCGCCGCCGAAGTCGATGCTGCCGTCGATGGTGACGCCAGTGAGGTCAAGATCGCTGCCTTGCCAGGAGCGGTGAGTGCCTTGGGGGATGCGGTAGTGGTCGCCGATGAGACGCAGGACCGTACGCCGGACCTCGCGCAGTGCCCGGTACAAATCCGTCTTGTCCTGGTGGGCGTTGCGCCGTTCTTCGGTGGGTGAGGTCCCGTCGGGCAAGGGGTCAGGCAGGTCACCTGGGTCGGAGGGGAAGGGGAGACGGAGGTAGGCGCAGAGGACGTCTATGCAGGTCTGGCGCAGATTGTCATCGGGGGCGTCGTCGGCGAGGCCAGCCAGGGCATGAACGCCGCCGAGCCGCACTGCGGGTGAGTCGGATCCGAGTTTGTCGACGGCCTGAGAGAAACGCTCGGTGTGCAACCGGGTGGCTTCCCGATGGGCGCCGGCCTCGTCGACGCGCTGGCGGCGGTAGGCGACGACCAGAGCGACGAGCGCGCCAGCCCCGGCGACCACGCCGAAGGAGAGCTTCACCAAGTCGAAGAGTGTCTTCGCGTCGAGCTTCGTGGTGCGGTCGATCCCTCGGAAGTCTAAAAGGACCACCAAGCTGTAGAAGACGCCTCCCGCGACCAGGACGGCGGCGACGAAGGTGATGGCCAGGGCACGGCCGACCTTCCACAGGCGCAGCTCTCGATCACCCGCAGTTGATCGCGGCCGCGGGTTCAGTGTCATGTCGATGGAGACAAGGTTTCGACACCTGCGGTTGCAGAGGGTACGAGGGATCGTTTCCGCCCCCTCGGTTGAACGGATCTTTGGTCTCGGCCCCGGCATGCGGGGAGCGCGCATAGGGTTCCGAGCATGGATGTAGATGCAGGTACCAATGCCAAGGCCGGAGACATGCATGAGATTGGGCCGCTGACGTACCGACAGGGGCACGTGGTGGTGTGGGCGGAGAACTTCGAGTGCCGAGATGACGCGCTCATGCACGACCGCGTGATTGTCGGCGTGTACACCGGCACCCAGAGCACCAGGGCGAGCAGTTGTTCCGGGCGTGGGTGGACGCCGAGGAACTTCCCGCGGTCTTGAGCCACTGGGCCAACGTCCTGCGCTGAGGACCGTTTCCGCCCCCGCCCCGAAACGGATCGTGCGGGCGAGCCCCCCTTGACCACCTGCCGGTCAAGGGGTCGGTCAAGGGGTCACGGCCCTGAAATCGCAGAATCGACTGCCAACGACTCCTGATCGCAGCCACAGGTGAAGGGGCCGCACTGCTTGCTGAACCACATGCGGTCGACCAGCGGCACGGCCTGCATATGGTCGGCGAGGACCTGGCCCTCGTTGTCGACCCTCGCGAATGGGTCCCCGTACTTGGCGCCGCACCTGGTGCACCGCGCGTCGAAGTAGTACGAGATCTCGGTATGCCGGTCGGTCGGGATCACGGGGTACCGGGTGCCGCCGTCGTGGAGCTGGACAGTGAAGCTGGCGGCGCAGGTGCAGGACATGGCGGGATGGTCCCAGCGGCCCGGGGCCTCGGCCGGCCTCCCGGCGTGGCGCGTAAAGGTGATGCCGAAGGTTGACGGCGGCGAAGGTCGCCACCCGGCCTCACAGGATGCCGCCTCCGGCACGTTCTCCGCGTCCGCGTGTGAGTGGCGTCGTCGCCCGGGGAAACTCGTGCCACCGCCACCCTTACGCGCGCGTGCGCGTAGACCAGGGCAGAAAGTGACACCGCTGGTTCCTGCTGACTCAGCGAACCACCGGCCCCAGCCACGCCTCCGGATCGAGCGTCAGCACCCCTTGACCGCCTCCTGATCAAGGGCCGTGACCATGGGAAAAGGCACGGGGTCAAGCTGTTGCCCCCATTGGACCCAACAGGGCCAATGCCTCGTGACGTGCCCGTTTCCCGTCTCCTTGCTGAGTACGAGTTCTGTACCGGCTGGTGCAGCGGTTGTCAGCTGGGCTGCCAGGTGGCCAGGTGGCCAGCTGGCCGGGGCGGATCATGACGGTCAGGACGGGGGCGGTGTCCTGGGGCTGAGCGTGCCCGACGGGTACGTACCCCCATCGCTCGTAGACCGCTTGCACCTTTCCGTTGCCGGCGAGCGGGTTGACCATGAGGGTCGCCCGCCCTGTCCAGCCGGCCAGCAGGTGGTCGTGGACCTTGCGGGCGGTGCCGGTGCCGCGCCAGGGCGTGAGGACGGCGGTCTCGTCGAGCCGGAGGGTACGCGTCCCGTCCTCACGCGTGATATCCGCGGGGGGCGGCGGATGGACTCGGGGCCACCAGGTGTTGTCCTCGCCGAGCGGGCAGCCGTAGGGCGACCCGGGCAGTACTCGACCACCACGGGTGCTGAGCGGGCACGCCTTCCGCCAGCAGAGGGAGAATCCGCTGCAGCCCTGCCGGGCCACGTGGCCCGGCAGGGCTGACGGCAGCGGCCCGGGGCGCTACTGTGGGCAGTGGAGTGGTCCCCGCCCGGGACCGGCAAAATCGCGGGCGAGGACCGAACCGGTGCCTTAATGGCCGCCCTCAGTCTCTCGGAGGGCGGCCGGTCACCGGCCCCGCATCCACCTCCACAACTCCCGAACCACCGCAGCGATCCGTTCATGCAAAGGCTTCTTGCGGTGACGCGCCATCGCGCGCTCCCCTCCAACGGGTTGCGACCGTTGCCGGCGGCCGCGCCGGAGGAGGCCCGGATCGGACCCCCTGGGCGAGAAGCCCGATCGACGGCTCCTCGTGGAGGGGAGCGCACACACGGTGCGCCTGACTCAGGACCCTACCGCCCCGCCGGGCGCGTCCGCGGCGGATCAGCACCAGAACCACGCCCGGGAGTGCCCCTCCGTAAGCCACGTTCTCCATGCGCCATCTGCCGTGCGGGGTCGGCCTGTTGCTTGTTGACCGTCTTCCCCCGCGCCAGCTGGGACCGACGAGGTACAGCGCCGGCTTCGCTTCCCCCGGGTGCACGGCCGTGACCGTGCGGCGCACGTGCCCACACTCCTGGCCCGGCCGGGCCCCCGGCCGTTTGGACGGTCGGGGCGGTTCAGATCGGCAACCCGACCAGTCCCCATCCGCGACGGCGGGCTTCTTCGACGACCTCGGCCCATCCGCGAAGCAGCATGGTGAATTCCTCGAACCTGCCGACGCATTTCCCGGGTTTGGCCGCGTGGGCGTCGAAGGGTGCACGCAGCGCTTCGAGCTGAGGTCCGACGGCACTCCACGCGTGGGCCAGGGCCGGTATGTCCGAGGGCGTGCAGTAGGCCCACGTGGCGCCGTACCAGGGTTCGGCGCCGTCCTCGTCCTGCAGATCGTCGTCCGAGCCGGGCGGAACCCAGAACAGGCCGGCGAGGAAGGTGTCCAGCGCAGTGCGCAGCTCTTCCGGGGCGTGCCCGCGCACAGCCTCCCAGTGCTCGCCGGCCCAGAAGTGGGGCTTGAATGATCCGAGCGTGCCGCCGAACTCGTACCGGGCGCACCAGGATGGGAAGCAGTCGGGGGCGGGAGGCAGCCAGGCCCATCCGTCTTCTAGTGCTCCGTCGTAGTCGTCCGGATCTGCGGCTTCAATGAGCGCGCACCTGCGCTCCGGGACGGGGATGTTCTCCAGTTCGGCCCAGTCCACTATGACGGCCGTGATGTCCACTCCCATGATCAAGAGCCTACGGGCTGGCACGCAGCGGACCGCGGCGGGCAGCACTTGGGGGCGGGCGGGCGTCAGGCGGGGCGAGGAGATGCGGCCCGTTGTTGCGGACGCAGTTGACCTGTCGGCTCACCGCCCGGTTATCGAGCTGGCCCGACGCTGGTGACACGAGCAGTCCGCCCGGCGGGGGTGCGACTGGTGAGTGCTGCTTGACCCCCTGGCGGTGGTTGGGCTAATCGGCTTGGAGTCGCTCTTAACGGCGGAGTCTGGCGCCCGAAAGTGTGTGATTATCCGCCGTTACCCGCTACGGCCCGCTGTCGGCCCTGCCCGAGAGCGGCAGGCGGTGGTGTGAGAAGAGGGCCACGGTGCAGGAACGGGCGGCATGTACTCAGCGGTAGCCGGTCAGCCCGTCGGCCAGCTCCTCCCTGTCACCGTCGCGCTGCGCGTAGAGGGCCTGCTGCAGGGCGAAGGTGCCGCGGATCGTGGCAATCCGGTCGGCCACGTCACCGCCCTGTGGCCCGCCGCCGAGGGCGAGCACCCTGCCGAGCAGTTCCTCGCCGTAGCCGGCGCCGATCACGGCGAGGTCCTCGGCCTGGTCGCCGAGAGCGACCTCGTCCCAGTCGACCACTCCGCTGAGCCGCGGCAGCCCGTCGACGGTCTCCCACAGCACATTTTCCCCACCGAGATCACCGTGGACCACGGCGGAGGTGAGGTGGGGAAGGCCGCCGAGGACAGCGAGCTCCCGCCCGGCGTCTGAGCCACCTCGGCGAGCAAGGTGCGTCGCTGCTGATGCTGATGGCCAAGTCGCGGCACAAGAAGCCGGAGAACCTCCGCCGTTACTTCAAGCCCTCACCGGCGGCCATCGCCGAGCTGACCAGCCTTCTGGCCCCCGGTGACAGTCGACGGGGAGCCAGAACCTTGATCAACCTGTGCACTGACGGCAGGCGAGGTTGGATCGGACTCGCGTGGATCGCGCACCGTCCGCCGGTGCCCGCTGTGCGGGGAGCCCGCCCACTCACCGGGATGTTGCCACCAGACCCGCCTCATAGGCCAGGATCACTAGCTGCACCCGGTCGCGGGCATTGAGCTTGGCGAGTAGGCGGGTCAGGTAGGTCTTGGCGGTGGCGATGCTGATGGAGAGCTCGCCTGCGATCTCCGTATTGGACAGGCCCCTGCCGACGAGGGTCAGCACCTCGCGTTCCCGGGCGGTGATGCCGTCGAGCTCCGACCGCCGCGGCGGTGACGCTGCGGGTCGGGTGGTGAACTCTTTGATCAGCCGGCGTGTGACTGTTGGTGCGATCAGAGCGTCCCCGGCGGCAACGATCCGGATTGCGGCGAGGATGTCGTCCAGGGCCATGTCCTTGACGAGGAATCCGGACGCGCCGGCGTGCAGCGCCCCGTAGACGTAGTCGTCGTCGTCGAAGGTCGTGAGGACGACGACGCGTGTGGAGCCGGCGCCCGTCGTGATCAGCTGGGTGGCCTCGATGCCGTCCATGCCGGGCATCCGGAGGTCCATCACGACGACGTCGGGAACGAGCTCTTCCGTCAGCCGTACCGCTTCCGCGCCGTCTTCTGCCTCGCCCACCACCTCGATGTCCGCGGTGTCGGTGATGACCATCTGCAGGGCGGCCCGGACCAAGGGCTGGTCATCGGTGAGCACGACACGGATGGTCATCTGGCTCCCGCCTTCGCTTCTGCCTCGGTCCCTGCCGGTACCGGGAGTCTGGCCGCTACCAGGAAGCCGCCCCCGGGACGGGGCCCGGCCGTGAAATCGCCGTGCAGCAGGGCGGCCCGCTCGCGCATGCCGATCAGGCCGTATCCGGTTTCCGTGCTGGTGCCGCCGCCTTTGCCTCGGTCCGAGACCTCGACGGCGAGTTCGTCCGCGCGGTAGTCGAGGCGCACCTGGCAGGAATCGGCACCCGAGTGCCGTACGGCGTTGGTCACCGACTCCTGGACGATCCGGAACGCCGCGAGGTCGATGTCGGCTGGCAGCGGGCGGCGCCTGCCCTGCCACCGCACCTCCACGCGGACGCCGGCGGCCGTGGTCGTCGCGGCGAGCTGTTCCACGTGCGCCAGGCCGGCAGCCGGCCGCAGGGGTACTGGCGCGTGCGCGCGGCCTTGGCGTTCCTCATCCTGGTCGGCCTGGCGCAGCGCGCCGAGCATCCTTCGCAGCCCGGACAGCGTCTCGCGGCCGGCCATCTCCACGGTGAGTATCGCCTCGCGGGCTTTGGCCGGCTGGGTTTCGATGACCCGGGCCGCGGCGCCGGCCTGCAAGGCGATGATGCCGATGCTGTGGGCGACGGTGTCGTGCATCTCGCGGGCGATGCGCAGCCGTTCGGCGGTGACGGCCTCGGCGGCGGCCCGGGCGTGCAACTCTGCGGTGTGGGCACGGGCCTGATGCGACGAATTGCCGATGAGCCAGGCGATGACCACGGTCAGGGCCACGAGCGGCTCCTGCGCGATGCTGGAATCGTCGCCCGTGATCAACCGCAGGACGAGGTAGCCGGCGAGTGTGCCGAGCGCTGCGGCGGCCGCGGTGAGCGAGCTCCGCCGAGGCCGGTTGGCTGCGATGTAGCAGAGGGCGACATCCACGGCCAGGAACTGCGTGGGCGGAATCTCATCCTGGCGCCAGGCCACCGTCGAGATGACCGTACCGACGATCACCAGACCGTACGCCGCAAAGGTTCTGCGGCGCAGCACCGCGCTGCCGGCCAGGATCAGCACGAAGGCGACGGCGAGCAGCGCCTGGGCTCCGAGCGAGTCGAGTCCGTCCTGGGGGTAGTTGGGCGAGTACGTCGGCACTTGCGGCATCACTACGTACTCGACGATGGGTTCCACTGCTGCCGCATACCACGCCAGTGCCGTCCACAGGCCCGGCGGTATGCGTTTGAGCAGCGGCAACGGCAGCGGCGGTGAGACGGACATGCATTGATCGTAAGCACCTGCGCCTGACGGCACATCCGACCGTGGCCGTACAACCAGGGTTGACACCCGTCCTCTGCGATTGTCATCGGTGGTCCGATTACGGGCGGGGTCGCCCACCGGCACCGTTGTCCCCGTGATCGAAGTCAACGAGCTCACGAAGCGATACGGCGGCACGACGGCCGTCAAAGATCTGACCTTCACCGTGCGGCCCGGCCAGGTGACCGGGTTTCTCGGCCCGAACGGCGCCGGCAAGAGCACCACGCTGCGGATGATCCTCGGCTTGCATGAGCCCACCAGCGGCACCGTCACCGTCGACGGACGCTCCTTTCGCGACCGCCCCCGCGGCCTGCGTCATGTCGGCTCCCTTCTCGACGCGCACGATGTGCACGGCGGGCGCAGCGCGGTGGCGCAGCTGTCCGCCCTGGCCCGCAGCAACCGCATCCCGCAGCGCCGGGTGGAGGAGGTGCTGCGGGAGGTCGGCCTCGCCGAGGTCGCCCGGCGCCGCATCGGCGGATTCTCGCTCGGCATGAAGCAGCGGCTCGGCATCGCTTCCGCCCTGCTCGGCGAACCCCCGGTACTGCTCTTCGACGAGCCGCTCAACGGCCTCGACCCGGAAGGCGTGAAGTGGGTGCGTGACCTGTTCAGGCGTCTCGCTGCCGAGGGCCGAACGGTGTTTGTCTCCAGTCATCTCATGTCCGAGATGGAGCACACCGCCGACCAGCTGATCGTCATCGGCCGCGGCGAGCTGATCGCGGCGGAAAGCCTCACGGAGTTCTCCGCTCGCGGCACCCGGCAGAGCGTCACGGTGGGCACGCCCGCCGCTGCCGTCCTGAGAGATCTGCTGACGGCCGAGGGCGCGGCCGTGGACACGGCGGGCGACCTGCTTGCTGTGACCGGTGTGACCGCGGTCCGGATCGGTGAGATCGCCAGGGAGCACCGCATTTTGCTGCATCACCTCAGCACCCGGTCCGCCTCATTGGAAGAGGCGTTCATGGAGCTCACCGCCGACAGCGTGCAATACCTCGCAGGAGACCCGCAGTGACTACGACGTACGCTCCCGTTGGCGGACTTGGCGCCGACGAACCCCGCGCCCGCTTTTACGACCTGGTGGCCGCCGAGTGGATCAAGCTTCGGTCGCTGCGCTCGACCTGGATCGCGTACGGGGCCACCGCCCTGGCCGTCATCGCGTTCAACGCGGGAACCGCCTACGACACCTACAACTACTGGCCACAGCGGAGCGCGGCGGACCGGGCCGACTACGTCCGGGCCGGAATTGCGCTGCAGGAGGCGTTCACGGCGAACGCCGCCATGGTCATGATGCTCGCCCTCGGTGCCCTCGGCGCACTCGCGATCATCGGCGAGTACAGCACGGGCACCATTCGTACAACGTTCGCGGCCGTTCCGGCCCGCCGTTCGGTGATGGCCGCCAAAACGGTGGTCGTCACCGCGGTCACCACCGTCTTCGGCGCGATCGTCGCGGTGTCCTCGTTCAGCCTGACGCAGGCGATCCTCGACGGCCGGGACGCCGGCATATCGATCAGCTACCCGGGCGCCCTGCGTGTCGTAGTGGCGTCCGCCCTCCTCGCGCCCGTGTGCGCGGTCGTCGGCATGGCCATCGGCTCCCTCATCAGGCACACCTCGGCCACCATGATCGCCACGGTGGCGGTCATCCTCGTGCTGCCCATCGTCTTCACCGACGGCCGCCACTGGTCGGCGGTCGCCGGGCACGCCACGCTCTATCAGGCGTGGTTGCGGCACGTGGAGGTCGGCTCCCGCCAGACCGACTTCCCGTGGACGACCGGCGGAGCTTGGACCGTCTACGCGGTGTGGGCGCTCACCGCATCCGTGCTCGCCGTCACCAGCGCACAACGGCGCGACCAGTGAGACGGCCGGTCGGCCAGCTGCCCGGGTACGGGTTGCTACTCGGTCGGCGACGACCGGCTCTGGGGCGTCAACCGCCGGCGCAAAGGCATCGACCACACCTGGGCGGCTCTGCGGTCCATCCGGGCCGCACGCCCGGACGGTGCCCCCGTCTATGTGTCCCTCGACAGTCTCTCCGCCCCTGCGAATTGGCGGATCCGGCGCTGGGCGGCCCGCAACAAGGTCGAGCTGTGCTTCACCTGGGGCGGCAGACCACTGCCGGTCACAGCCTGACGCCTTCGCTCACGCGCGGGGAGCACCGCCGCCGACCCCGTCCACCGCGACTCATGCGGCGTCGCGCCGGGGCCGGGCGGGGACCGGGCGGTGCTCTGTCCGGCTGAGAGCCCGGCCGTAATTCGTTTGACCTGAGCACGGGCCGACGCTGCACTGTGGCGGGACACCATGATCATGGTGCCGGTATTTCGAGGAGGCTGTGGCAACAATGGAGATCCGGCCTACGACCGACAAGGATCTCGACGTCTTCGTCGACACACTCCATGCCGCGTTCGGGCTCTTCCCGCAAACCCCGGCCGAGGGCGGCGGCGGACTCTGGTGGTCGGCGCTCGAAATGGACCGCAGCCTGCTCGCCATGACGGCGGGCGGGCGGGCCGTCGGCACTGCTGGTGCGTACTCCTTCGAGCTGACCCTGCCCGGTGACATCCTTGCCCCGGTCTCCGGGGTGAGCTTCGTCGGTGTCCTGCCGTCGCACCGGCGCCAGGGCGTGCTCCGCGCGATGATGCGGCATCAGCTCGCCGAGCTGCGGGGCCGAGGGGAATTCCTCTCCGTACTGCTGGCTTCCGAGTTCCCGATCTACGGAAGGTTCGGCTACGGACCGGCGACCTACGCGCAGCGGCTGACGGTGCCGCGCGACCAGGCCGCGTTCACTTTGCCCCGGGCGCGTGGAACGGCCGGCGCCCCAGCGGCCGGATCGGACGCGGGCTCGGTCGAGCTGCTGCGGCGTGCCGAGTGCGGCGAGATCCTGGAAGGGGTCTACGACCGGTACCGCCGCGCGCAGCCCGGCGCGTTGTCACGGCCGCACCGCTGGTGGGCCTTGGGTGCAGGGCGGCCCCCGGTCTCTTCGGCGCCGCGTTACGTCGCCGTCCACCGGGACGCTGACGGCGTCCCGGACGGGTACGCCAGCTACTCCGTCGAGTCCGGCACCCTGACGGTCGATGAGACCATCGCCACCGACGATGCCGTCTTCACGGCCCTGGCCCGGTTCGTGCTCGGACATGATCTGGTCACTCAGGTCGTGTTCAAGAACCTCCCGCTCGAACACCCGCTGCGCTGGCAGCTTGCGGACTTCCGTGCCGGCCAGGTGAGCGACGACGACTGGCTCTGGGTGCGGCTGCTGGACGTCCCGCGTGCGCTGACCGCGCGCGGATGGTTCACCGACGGCGAGCTCGTCCTCGACGTCGACGACCCGTTCCTCGGCGAGCACGGCCGCTACCTGCTGACCGTCCGGGACGGCAAAGCCGACTGCGTCCCGACGGACCGGGAGCCCGACCTGTCCCTGGACATCAGCGACCTGGGCTCGGTCTACCTCGGCGGCACCGCCCCCAGCACGCTCGTGCGTGCCGGGCACATTCGGGCCCACCGCCCAGGCGCGGCCACCCTCGCTGACGCCCTCTTCCGCGCCGAGCGCCCGCCGCACTGCCTGCACTGGTTCTGACCCCGCGCTCGCCGACCCTGCACAAGTTTCGTCAGGCCCCTGCCCCGCCACCGCTGGCTCGTCCACGGGCGGGCAGTCCGGGAATGGTTCACCGACATGGCCATGCTGCCACGCCATGCCGGTGAACCTATGCAGTCACAGCACTAGATCAGCGATCTCCTCTGCCCGAGCCAGGGACCACTTCATCTGCGGGGTGAACATCGGCCCACTGGCCGTGACGCGCTCAAGCTCTTCAACGAGAACATGACGGCATGGGAGGTGGTCAGGCGATGACGCCTGACGAGCAGGATCTGGTCATGGGCCTGGCGTTCGTACCAGGTGTGGGTCGGACGCGCACGCTCGACGAGGTGCTCGCCCACTTCGGCGAGTCCGACGGTGGGGCCCTGGCGCTCCGGCTGCTCCGGGACGCCATGGAGCGCCGGGACGCCGACGACGTCGAGATGGCGTTGATCGTCAAGGCCGCCGCCGGCGCCCCGGCCGAGGAGTTCCTGGAGCCGTTGACTGAGCTGTTCCCTGCCGAATGGCACAGGGAGCACGAGGACATCGTGTCCACGCTGGGCAAGCTCCGCTCGCCCAAGACTGTGCCGACGCTGGTCTTGGCGACTCACTGGGTTCCCGAGCACCTGGACTGGGATGAGAACCGGGCGCTCGCGGTGAAGGCGATCTGGGCACTCGGCGGCATTCCCGGCCCGGAGGCCTGGGAGGCCCTCGAGGGCTTGCGCGACGCCGAGAACGAGATCATCCGTGAGAACGCGGTGAAGCAGCTCGCACGCCGCGGCGAGCTCTGACCGCGGAGTCGTAGCCGTCCCTCCGGAACGCCCGGGATCAACCTCACCAGGATTGCCTGCACCTCAGCTACTCCCGCCCGTCAACCCCTCCACCGAGCCGCGAGTGACTCCCAAACTCATCGACGTTGATCAAGGGACCGGCCCAGGGTGACTCCCGAAGCCGTCGACAAACGACTCCCGTTCTCGTGTACAAAGCCAAGCTGGACCACCCCGACCCGTTCGGCGTCACCGTCGTGCTGATGGAAGCGGACGGCTACCGCATCAGCCTGACCGAAGCATTCGCCCGCGGATCGGCCGTGGCGGTGCTGCGCTGGATGAGAAGGCCCTCACCCCGGCAGATCCTCGGAGACGGTCGGCCGTCGGGTGTCTGGGAGCTGGCCGAACTCGAAGCGCCAGGCGAAGGTCAGGGCTGTGAGGCCGAAGGCGAAGAGGGTCGGCCACAGGAGCCATTGCGGGGGCCAGCCCGCAGGCCAGGGCCGATCGACCATGAAGGCGGACGAGGTCGTCAGCCCGATCGTGAGGAGCGGCACGATCCAGGCGAACAGAACGGTTCCCAGTTGGCGGCCCCCGAAGACGCTCGCGACGGTCAGGTGCATGAATACGTTCAGGGGGACGAGGAACCACAGGACCCATCCGTCGTCCCCGATGCTGGTGCTGAGAGCGGCAGCGGCGGGGACGGCTGCGACCAGCGTCAGGTGGCCAAGGCCAAGGACGCCGACGACGTACCGGATGAGCCAGCCCACCTGTGGTTTGACCCGGGCGGGGTGGGCGTCGGGAGCAGGCGCGGTTGAGCCTGGCTCGGGGGCCGGCGGTTCTGGGGGATCGGGCTCCTGGGCGAGGGGTGCGCCGATCAGCTCCTCCAGGTCGTCTCTGTCGGCGGCTGTCCGCTCCTGGACTTCGCTGATGAGGCTGGTGGCCCACTGGTAGGTGTCGGGGTCGGCGTACGGGTCCGCAGCGCGGTCGGCGACGGCGTGTTCGAGGCCGGCGAGCCACTGGCGGGCATGGTCGGTGCCGAGTTCAGCGGTGACGGTCTGGGCCGCGAGCAGCAGCAGGCATTCGGGGTCGGCGGCAACGGCCCGATGGGCACCGGCGGCGAGGCCGGGCTGGTCGTGTGCGGTGCGGGCGACGGTGCTGAGGGTCTGGTGGCGCTGCTCGGTGGCGAGGGAGTCGTGCTGCAGGAAGGCTTCGATGAACTCCTCGCCGCTGTCGGTCTCGACTTCGGCAAGCCAGGCGGCGGCCAGCGGTTCGCCGACGGCGCCCCAGTGGGCTCCGTCGGTGGCCGGGTAGGCGGCGGTCAGGACGTCGTCGAGCGCGGCCAGCTGGCGCGCGTCGGGAGGGGCGGTGATCCCGTAGCCGCGGTGATGGACGTCGAAGCCCGCGCGGACGGCGGCCCGGCCGTCCCGCGCGGTGCGCGCTCCGGCGAGGAACTGGGCGGTGACCAGGGTGCGGAGCAGCTGGTCGTCGACGGTTCCCGGCAGGCGGGCTTCGGCGACGCGCCGTACGTATTCAACTTCGTTCGCGAGCAGAACCTCCATGGGGTGGTCCTTCAGGGCGAACTCGGGGTTGGCGTGGGCCAGCACATCGGCGAGCGCGGCGATGTGGTGGTAGATCACCGGCTGCCGGGCGGCGTGCTCGATGCCGGCGCCGTAGAGGCGCGGTGCGTCGGCGACGACACGGTCCGGCCAGGTGTCGTCGCCGTGTCCGGCCTGCTGGAGCAGCCGGATGCGGCGGGCGAAGGCCGCCTTCGCCTCTACGTAGATGTCCTCCGGGCTCTGGCTGTCCAGCGCGTCGTCGGGTGTAAGGGTGAAGGCTTGCCCCGCCGGGCTGACGTTCCGGGTGCGCAGGTGGCGGCGTAGCGCCGGCCACCAGGTGTCGTGTCCGCGGGCCAGGAGCAGGACACGGACTGCGGCACCGTCGTGGGAGGCGGCCAGGGCTGCCATGAGGTCGCGGATTTGCGAGAGGCGGGTCTCTGCGAGGTCGACGGCCAGGAACAGCGGGTAGCTGGCGGCGGCAAGGACCTGGTAGTCGGTGTGGCTGGGGTGGTCGGCGAGGAAGCCCCCGCTCCACGGCCGCTGGTTGCCGGGCGCCGTAGTGAGGCGCTGCAGGACCTCGGTGACGAGGCGGGACTTGCCCGTGCCGCCCAGGCCGGTCACGGTGGCGACGGCGATACGGTCCGTGCCTTTGCACCACTGCTCGATCCGCTGGAGGAGTTCGCGCACGCCGGTGAGGTCGGTGACCTGGGAGCGCGGATCGAGCAGGTAGGTAGAGGACAGCGTCGGGTCGGGTGCGTTGTCCATCAGCGGGCGTAGGTCGGCGGGCTGGAGGCGCGGGGGCATGCCGGTGTGGGCGGTGACCGCGCTGGTGAAGCCGTCGGCGGCCAGCAGGTGCGAGAGCGGCAGCACCATGAGGATCCGGTCCCACTGGCGGTCGACCAGGCGGGTGAGCCCGATCAGTACGCCGTTGCAGAAGACCCCGGCCCCGGACAGCCCTTGCCAGTTCTTCACCTCCGTCGGCACGGCGCCGTCGACCTCGAGCCCGTACAGCTGTGAGCGGGATCCGGTGTGCGGGGCGATGGTGCCCTCCACCGTCTTCAGGTCGTCGACGTACTGCTCGGAACGGGATGAGGCCCGGCGGCGCATCGCCTTGGGGAAGCCCGTCATCGAGCACACGGGGCGGTAGCCCGGGTAGTCACAGACCAGTTCGCCCCAGCGCACGACGCCCATACCGGCGCCGACCAGAGCGCGGTCGGCCTTGAGTAGCACCGCGTCCAGCTCGGGGCTCTGCCACACCACCGCTGCCTCGGTGAAGTCGGCGCTCGCCGTGTCCCGGACCGTGACGACACTGCCGTCTCCGGGCAGGGCCACGTGGTGGGCTGTGAGCACCAGGCCGGGCGCAATCAGGCAGCCGGTCCCGTACGACTGCTTGTGCTGGTTGCTGACTTCGACGGTCCGCAGGACCGCTCCCCCCGCCATCGCCCGGCCCCCTCTACCGCAAGCCGTCCACCGGGCCGCCGCGGCCTCCACCGAAGTCACCGATCAGCAGGTCACTGCCCTCGCAGTCCGGAGCCACCGCCAGGGTGACCGTCATACGGTGCGTGGCCGTCTTCGCCCGCTCGCCCTTCGCGTCCGCGGAGACCACGAATGCCTTGACCCCGCCGCCGGCCGACGCGGTGTGCCGCAGCTCGATTCCCAGGTCCAGCACGATCTCCTTGACCGTGAACCGGACCGGTGACCCGTCCCCGTCCTGCTGCGCGGCCGCCAGTCCCCCTCGCACCGCCTTGATCGCCTCGGACAGTTCGGTGGGCTCTAACTCCATGGTTTCCCCCTTGATCGCTTCTGTGCGGAGAGCCAGTCTGCCGGGCGGTGCCCAGCGGCGAAAGGACACGGTCGGCCCGCCCGGCGCGGGCCTACGAGGCGGTCGGCGCGGTGCGCTGGAACGGCGCGAGCGGCGGTAGCGGAAGACGGAGCCCCGACTCGCCACGGAGGCTCAGTTCACCGTTGTCCGCCCTGCGCAGCAGCTCGCCCGCGTTCTTCAGCGCCATGACGACCCGGGTGCGCAGGCGCGGATGGAACGGCATGGCAAGCGGGACGAGGGCGGCGATGGCGGCCGGGTTGGGAATCGAGCTGTTGCGCAGCTCCCCGACGACCTGGTTGAAGACGTAGCCGAGCTTGCGCGGCAGCTGGGTGTGCGATCGCTGCAGAGAGTTCAGCAGCAGGGCCAGCATGTCCTCGTACGCGGTGCGCAGGGCGTTGGTGCTGTCGTACGACACGATGTCGGCGGCGAACAGCCCCCGGCCGCGCTCGAGGCGTTCGAGTACGGTCTTGAGCATCTTCATGTCGATGTCGCCGGCGTACCGCAGGGGTTGGTCCATCCGGGCCAGCAGCTTGCCGCCTTCCACGCCTTCCCTCCAGGAGAAGCTGCTCAGGAGGTGGAACCACGCCTCCTGGCTGCGGATCGAGTGGACGCCGCAGCCGATGAGGATCTGGTAGAGGATCTTCGCCTTCAGCGGGCGTGCGCCGCGCAGGACGGCCCCGTACGTGACGTGAGAGTAGCCGGGCGCCTGCTGGGCAAGGGTGCGGTGGCTGAGTCCGTTGAAGTCCAGCAGCGTCTTCAGGAGCTCACGCAGCTCGCCCTCGTCGGCGGCGTGCGGTGGGGTGAAGGTGCCGGTACGCTCCCAGCGGCGCAGCGCCTCGCGGCACAGATCGCCGGGGAGTCCGGCGGCGGCCAGGCGCAGGCTCTCCCAGCGCGCGCTCCAGCTCTCGGGATCGCCGCCGCAGGCCAGGACGTAGCCGTTGACGGTCGCCCAGGTGGGCAGCTTCTTGCCCGCGTGGGCGTTCGACAGCGTCGCGGTGGACATGCCGCTGTGTTCGGCCATCATCGCCAGCGGTGGGTTGCCGGCCTGCTTGCGCAGCGCCTGGAGGTCGCGGGCGAAGGCCACCAGCGGGTTGTTGCTCTGGGGCAGTTGCTTCATGGGACGGGCCACGGCGTCCATCTCCTTCCCGAGCCCGGAACGGGGCCGGGGCCCGTCGGTGGGACGGGCCCCGGCAGGGGATCGGGTCAGAGCAGACGCTGACGCAGTTCGGCGGCCAGCAGGCCGCCGGCCCCCAGGATGGCGAGGGCCTCCTCAAGCTTCATCCCGCGGGCGAGCAGGACGACCAGCGCGGCCAAGAGTATGACCAGCAGGAGTAAGGAGGCCAGCGGCGAGGACTGCGCGGCGCTCGCCGGGGTGTGCGCGCACGGCCCGTTCTGCTCAGCAGGAACGGGCTCAGGAAGCAGGAAAGACAAGGAAGTTGACTCCCAACAGGAGGCGGATGGTCGACTGGCGGTCCGGAACTAGTGTCCTGAGTCGGAGATTCGTCTGCAGTAGGTGGCGACTTTGTCGAGGATCTCGTCGGCGGTCTTCGTCCAGACGAACGGCCTGGGATGCTC
>NZ_JBEYZW010000126.1:0-15864 GCF_040646215.1 Streptomyces sp. NPDC046215
ATTCCGGCCCGTTCGCGCAGTTTGCGCAACTCCGCGCCCAGCCGTCGCTGGCGTGCTGTCGGGCTACTCCTCGGTGGCATCCAACCCCTCCCGTGCGGTTCAGCCGGGCCCCGAAAGGGGCGCGGGGAACTGCGCGGCCGGCCACAACGCACCCGCGGCTGCCGCGCCGCGCGTTCGGCGGAGCGCTCGGCCATTCACCAGATCTGCGCCGAGCCGCCGTTCTCCCGCCGCCTCGCCGCGAGCGCGGCCAGCACCCGCTCATGGTCGGACAGGGCGTCCGCCGCGCGCTCCAGGGAGTGCGCGGCCGTCTCCGCCCGGTCGGCGTGGGCGAGGATCCGCTTCCGCAGCGCCTTGCCCTCCGCCCCCGGCAGCGAGGCCGCACCGGCCCCCGCCCGCAGCCGGCCCGCCTGCTCCCGCAGCCGCCGCGCCTGCTCGCGCACCGGGCCCGACCACTTCTCCCCGGCGTGCTCCACCGCGCCGCCCCTCTCGTCGGTCTTCGTCGGTTCCGCCGGTCCCATCAGCCGATCCCCCCGGGCCGCAGCATCCGCCAGGGCGCGAACACGTTGCGGACCCCGTGCAGCGCCGGGGCGAGCTCCGGATGGTGGCGCAGCAGCACATCCGTCATCCCGGTGCGCTCGATCCACTCCATGCCCTCCGGCGTGTAGATCTCCGGCCGGTAGTCGCTCGTGAAGAACCGGTCGCTCTTCAGCCGCCGGGACGCCATGAGGGTGAAAATCCGGAAGGCCGTGTCGCTGAACGCGAAGCCGCGCGGCCTGGGCTCGGCGTACATCCCCACCATGGTGTCGACCCGGTCCAGGCGTCCGTCGTACACCTCGCGCAGCTCGGCCGCCAGCCCCACGTCCCCGCCCGTCAGCTCCTCGAAGCCGCTGACCGGTGGCCGGTGCAGGGCCGAGCGGAAGGCCGTGTAGCGGGGCACCCCGCGCTCGCGGTCGCGCAGGATGTCCACCGTGCCCACGTCGACGTGCTCCCCGGAGATCCGGGCCAGGTCCCGCAGACAGTCCGGATGGTTGTGCAGGGTGATGTCACCGGGGTTCATGGTGCCGAAGGAGTACAGCAGGTCGGACCAGCCCCAGCGGTCCACCGCCGGCCGGGTGGCCGGCCCGTGGAGCTGCTCGAAGTCCGTCCGCTCGACGAGCGCTCCGGTGCGGTGGGAGTGGATCTCGTACTCGTCCCGGAGCAGCGGGTGCATCCGGTAGGAGGTGACGAACTCCTCGGTCATCGAGAACGGGGCGCTGTGGTGGTCGGTGGGGGAGCCCAGGATGCCGAAGAGGGTCTCGCCCTTGCCGAACCGTCCGATCCTGCCGCGCACCCGGGCCGGGAGCACGCCGTACCAGTTGATGTGCATGGCCGCCCGGGTCACCGGCCGGTCGATCAGCGACGGCGTCCACTCCACCGTGTGGATCTTGGCCATGACGGCGGCGTTGACCAGCCGCGCCGTCTGGAACAGCCGCTCGTCGCCCCAGGTGGGGTGGGCGGCCGCGATCCGGTCGCAGATCGCGTTGTGCTCCTTGGCGAAGAGCGTGTGCAGCAGGGACAGCCCGACCCAGTAGTTGTCGTTGAAGCCGGTGAGATCGATGCCCGACAGGCCGGGCCGCCGCTCGTCGGGCAGCCGCCCCTTCTCCACGGCCAGCTTGCCGCCCTCGCCCGCCCGCAGCGCCCGGCACTGCTCCTCGGTGGAGCCGTAGATCTGCGAGCCGTCCCACCAGTGGCTGACGGTGTTCTCGTAAGTCGGCGGGCGGGTGGTGTCGGTGTGGGAGGTGGGGTCGGGCCGGGAGCGGCGCACCATCATCGGGCAGCGCGGCCAGTCGTCGTCCTCGGCCAGCGGCACGTCCAGCGGCTCGTCGGCCGTGTTGTCACCGTGGCTGAACCAGCCGTGGTTCTGGAACTGGATCCAGGCGGCGGCCAGCATGTTGAGGCCGCGGGCGGGCCGGAAGCCGGACCGGCGGGCCAGCAGCTCCCGGCTGACCTCGCGCGGGCTGGGCGAGAACAGGCCCTTGTCCTCGGGCTCCGGGAAGGTCTCCGGCAGCGCGCAGTTGCGGTCGAAACGGGTGCCCGTGCGGCCCATGTCGACATCGTCCGGGTCATAACCGGAGCCGTCGTAGCTGCGGTACGGCAGCAGCTCGGGGCTCCGCCGGCGCGGCCGCTCACCACCCGCGCCGAAGGTGTCGTGCAGATTGTGCGCGCGCAGCAGCTCCCGCTGTCGTCTGATCTCCAGCAGCGCGAGCGGGAAGGGCAGGGAGTGCCACTCGCGGCGGGGGCGCGGTACGGGCGTCATCGATAGCTCTCCAAGAGGGATTCCTGCACAACGGGTTCAGCGGTCGTGGAGCCGGTGCACGACCGTCTCCTCGACGAGGCCCCGGAAGGGCGTGAGGAGGTCGTCGACCTTGTCGCGCGCCTCGGGGACGATCTTGTCGAGGCTCTGGGCGTAGACGTCCACGTTGTGGCACTGCGGGAAGTCGTGGGTGGGGTCCACCCAGGTGATCTCCAGCCAGTCGGCGGGCACGGGAAAGACCGACACCGGGCTGCGGCCCTCCAGGTTGGGCACCACGTCGTGCTCGTTGACGAGGCTGACGACCCGGGTCCGGGGATCGAGGGGGCGCTTGAAGTCGATCGGCGCGCCCACCGCGACGACGTGCGTCAGCCGCCACCGCTCGTTGACGGCGGGGAGCTCGGCCAGGTTCATCGCCGCGACACCGCCCTGGCTGTGCCCGATCAGCGCGACCTCCGCCCCGACGGGTACCGCCTGGGCGAGGGCCTTGCGGGCGGCCCGGGTGTACGGCGAGTCGTTGCGGCCCACCGCCGTGACCGCGCCGACCAGGTCCTGCGGCGTGGGGTTGCGGGGGAGGCCGAAGGCCATGCCCGGCAGCAGCATCAGATAGCGGGTGATGCCGTCCGGGCCGGTGACGCGCTGGACGAGCGTGCGGCCGTCGTTGCCGAGGGCCGCCAGATTGCGCAGGTGCCCGCTGACGGAGCCGCTGTCGTCCAGCCCGGCCAGAAAGCCCGGGTCCGGCGGCAGGACCTCGGCGCGGCCCGGGCCCCGGTCCCAGCGCGCCCACGTCGCGATGCGGGTGCCCAGCAGCGGATCGCCGTCCGCCCGGGTGCCCTTGACGATGCACCAGGCCGCCTCGTCGTTGAACGGGTTCTCGTCCACGAGCGCGTTCCACGCCATCACCTCGGTGAGGCAGGGCGCGAGCGCGGCGAGGGCCCGCTGGGCGCCCTGCGCCCGGACGTTCTGCCGCAGGATGCGCAGGGCGAGCGTCTGCCTGTCCGCCTCGATGGCGATCAGCATCCGCCGGACGGGCCCCTCCTCGACGAACTCCGGGTGCCGCGCCGCGCACAGCCGGATCCGCAGCTTGAGCGCGGTCACGGCCACGTCCACCGCCAGGTTCGGGCGGCTGGTGAGCACCCCGCCCACCCAGGCCGCCCGGCCCAGCCGGCCGCCGTCCGGCGCGTACCCCAGCCCCGCCGGGTCGAGCAGCGTACGCGCCACGGCACGCAGCGCCCGCGCGCCCCGCACGGGCGAGCGACCGACGGAGGCGAGGAGCGCGGGGTCGGTGGCCACGGCCGTGACGGCACGGGCAACGTCCCGCACCACCCCGGCGGCCTCGCTCAGCGCACGGGCGAGGCCGCCGAGCGGGTCCCCCTCCGCGAGCGGGAGGCCGGCTTCCGGCGGGTCCCCTGCCGGGTCCCCTGCGGGGGGCCGGCGGTGGAGGGCGGCCGGGCCCTCTCCAAAGGGGCCTGCGGGCAGGACGGGCGGACCACCCGGCGCGCCGAGCGCGCCGAGGGCGCCGGCCATGGGCTCCGGGGCGGCCGCCGGCTCGTTCCCGAGGACGCCGACGCCGGGGAGGGCTGTTTCCGGTGGGGTGTCCGGTGCGGTGGCGGGTTGTGGCGCGTTGACGTGCGTGACCGGGCAGCTGGGCGGGGAGTCGGTGTCCACGTGCGTGACCGGGCAGTCGGCCGCGATCCCGGGCGCCCCTGGCGGGGTCTCCGGCGATTCTGCCGCCCCGTCCCCGAGGACGCCGGGAAGGGCCGTTTCCGGCGAGGTGTCCGGTGCGGTGCCGGGCTGTGGCGCGTCGACGTGCGTGACCGGGCAGCCGGGCGGGGTGTCGGGTACCCCGGTCGTGGCCTCCGGCGCGGTGATCGGCTCCGGCGTCGTAGCCGGGGCGGGTGCCGGTTTCACCGCGTGCGGGCCCGTGGCCGGGGCCCGGGTTTCTGCCGGCTCGTCGGCGTGGGCCGCGGACGGGCCCGGGATGCCGGGCGGAGCCCCTGGCGGCGCCGGCGGTTCCGCCGGCCCGGCGGTCCCCGCACCGGGTGCCCCGGGCAGGGCCCCCGCCGGGGGTTCCGGTGTCGGTTCCGGCGTGACGTCGCTGTCGGTGGTCATGCGTCCTCCTTCGGGCGGACGGCCCGGATGCCGATCCGCAGGCGCGTCGCGTCGAAGGTGTGCGGCAGCGGCTTCCCGGGGCTCAGCCGCACCCCTGCCACGGCCGGCGTGCCGCCGCGCAGCAGTTCGGCGAGGAAACCGGTGGCCAGCTGGAGGCCCAGTTCCATGCCGCTGCACTGGGCCTCGCCCCGGCTGAACGGGCTGATGGCCCAGTCGTTCGCGGCGGTCCCGTCCAGCCATTTCTCCGGCGCGAACCGGTGCGCGAAAGCGATCCGTTCGCCGTCGCGCGCGTGGAACCCGGCGGGCACCAGGACGTTGACGCCCCCGGGCACCGCGACCTCCCGCCAGCGGGTCTCGGCGGTCGTCCGCCGCATCAGGCTGGGGACGGGCGGCCACAACCGGGCCGCGTCCTGGACGCAGGCCCGCAGGTACGGCATGTCCATGAACCCGGCCACGGTGCGCGCCCCGTGCTCCCGGTCGGCGGCCTCGAGCTCCGCGCGGGCCCGCTCCAGCTGCCGCGGGTGCGAGGCGAGCAGGGTCAGAGCCTGTACGACGGCCGAGTGCACCACGGCCAGCGCCATGAACCAGTGGGTGACCTGCCCCTCGGGAGCGGTCTCGGGTTCCTTGCGGGTCGTGGGGAACAGCCCGGCCAGGCTGCGGGGGTCCGCCTCGCCCAGGTAGCGGGCCTGACGCTGCATCATGCGGCGCCGGGTCCGGCGGGTGGCGGCGGCGCGCCAGGGCCGGGCGCCCATCCAGTTGGCCTCCGCGAGCAGTTCGCCCAGCAGCCGGGAGAACTCCGTATCGTCCGCGGCCGCCTCGCCCAGGAAGCAGCGCCGCCCCACGCGCTCCAGGCCCGCCCGGAGCGCGGCCCCGTCGAGCCCGGCCTCCGCCCGGGGGCCCAGCAGGGCGGCGGCCTCCTCGCCGGCGACCCGCAGGAAGTGGTCCGCGAGGCGGTGCACGGGACAGCCGGCGTCCAGGATCGCGTCGTTGAACGCCCGGCGCACCGTGCGCTGCCGGCCGTGCGAGGCGATGAGGGCCTCGGGCTGGACGGCCGCGAAGCCGGACACCTTCTCCCGGGTGTCGACGGCGTAGACCTCCACCGGCCCGGCCAGCACCTGTTCCGCGTCCTCGGCGTCCAGGACGAGGAGGGTGGGCCCGGCGCTGCCGCGCACCATGACCGGGCCGCGCCCGTGGCGGCGGCGCAGCCCGCGCAGCGTCTCGTGCCCGCGCCGGGCGGCGTCGGCCCGGGCCATGAGCGCGGCGAGCCGGGGCCGGCCCCGGAAGACGCCCTTGAGGTAGTTGGGGAGGAGGTAGGTCAGGGCGAGCCGCAGGTTCTCGCCCGCCGACGCGACGGGCAGGGTGTCGCCGCGGCGCGGGGCGGCGGCCGGGCCGCCGTTCGGGTGGTTCATGCCAGGACCTTCCCGGGGTTGAGCAGGCCCTCGGGGTCGAGGAGCCGCTTGATGTCCTGGTGCAGCCGCAGACTGCGGGCGGGCAGTTCGCGGGCCAGCCAGTCACGCTTGAGGGTGCCGACCCCGTGTTCGCCGGTGATCGTGCCGCCCAGCTCCAGGCCGGCGGCCATGATCGCGTCGTAGGCTTCCTCGGCCCGCCGGACGGCGCCGGGGTCGGAGCGGTCGAAGACGACCGTCGGGTGGAGGTTGCCGTCCCCGGCGTGGCCGACCGTGGAGATGTAGAGCCCGTACTCGCCGGCGATGGTCTCGATCCGGTCGATGAGGGCCGTCAGCCGGGCGCGCGGCACGGCGACGTCCTCGATGAACGCCGTCACCTCCCCGGGCAGTGACGTGGCGCGGGCGCTCAGCGCGGGCAGCACCATCCGCCGGGCGTCGAGGACCTGCCGGGACTGTCCGGCGTCCTCGGCGGCGGTGACGGACAGGGCGTTCGCGCCGTGGCACAGGCCGGCCATCGCCCGCACCTCGGCGGCGGCGTCGGGGGAGTCGCTGGCCACGATGAGGGTCGCCGCGGCGTCGCCCTCGCCCCGGGCCAGCAGCGGGTGGCCGAGCGCGGCCACCGCCTCGGTGGTGGTCCGGTCCAGGAGTTCCAGGGCGGACGGGAGGTGGCCTTCGCGGATGATCGCCGCCACGGCCTCGCCCGCGTCGGAGGTGGACGGGAACCGGGCCAGCAGGGCGAGCGCGGGCGGCGGGGGCGGGCGCAGGGCCAAGGTGGCCTCGACGATGACGCCGAGGGTGCCCTCGGAGCCGACGAACAGCCGGGTGAGGTCGTACCCGGCGACCCCCTTGACCGTGCTCCGCCCCACGCGCAGCACCTCGCCGTCGGCCAGGACGACCGTCAGCCCGAGGACGTAGTCGGCGGTGACCCCGTACTTCACGCAGCAGAGCCCGCCCGCGCCGGTGGCGATGTTGCCGCCGATGGTGCACACCTCCCAGGACGCCGGGTCCGGCGGGTAGCACAGGCCCTGTTCGGCGACGGCCGCCGCGAGGTCGGCGGTGATCACCCCGGGTTCGCAGCGCACCAGCCGGTTGGCGGTGTCGATCTCCAGGACGCGGTCCATCCGGACCATGGAGAGCAGCACACAGCCGTCCACGGCGTTGGCGGCACCGGCGAGGCCCGTCCTGGCCCCCTGGGGGACGAGGGGAACGCCGAACGCCCGGGCGGTGCGCACCACGTGCTGGACCTGTCCGACGGTCTCGGGGCGCACCACGGCCGCGGGCCGGCCCGCCGCGCAGAACGGCGCGGAATCGCGGCTGTGCAGGTCGAGTTCGTCGTCCCCGGTCAGTACGGCCCCGGCGGGCAGCCCTTTGCTCAGGGCCGCGAGCAGGGGTTTTTCGACGGATACGGTCATCGGCAACTCCAGGGAGCGGGCGCGCGGAAGCCCGGCGAGCGGCGGGCGAGCGGGGCGGGGTCAGAGAGAGGGCGGCACGGTCGTGATCGGGGCCTCGATCAGCACCGGGCCGTCGGCTGCGGCGGTGGACGCGGCCACCAGGGCAGCGAGGTCGTCGGGGCCGGTGGCCCGGTGGGCGGTCACGCCGTAGCCGCGGGCGAGCGCGCACAGGTCGAGGCCGGGGAGGTCCAGGCCGGGCACACCGGGGGTGTTCTCGAACCGTCCGAACCACTTGAGGATCGCGTACTCCTGATTGGCCGGGACGACGAACGTCACCGGGGCGCGGTAGGCGGCGGCCGTCCACAGCGCCGTGATCGCGTACTGCGCGGAACCGTCGCCGACGACCGCGACCACCGGGCGCTCCGGCCGTCCCAGCTGCGCGCCCACGGCCGCCGCGAGGCCGAAGCCCAGCCCGCCGCCGGTGGTGGTCAGGAAGGAGTTGGGCCGCCCGACGCGGACCAGGTCGCGGAAGACTTGCAGGTTGGAGGGGGACTCGTTGACCCACAGGGTGTCCGGCGGTGCGGCGCTCGCGACGGCGGCCAGCGCGGCGACCGCGGACATGGGCTCGGTGACGGCCTCCGCCGGGCGCTCCGCCGGTCGCCGGAGGCCCCCGGCCGGCGGTCCGTCCGCCTTCGCGACGAGCTCGGTGAGGCGTTCCAGGGTGGGCCGCAGCCCCGCGACGAGCGCGTCGCCCACGGGGGCGCGCGCCGCTTCCCCGGGGTCGCTGGTCAGCAGCACCAGCTCGGCCCCGGCGGGCAGCACCGGCCCGGCCACGTAGGGGTAGTAGCGGAAGACGGGTGCCCCGGCCACCAGGACCAGGTCGTGTCCCTCCAGGGTCTTGGCCAGGGGCGCCAGCGCGGCGGGCAGCACACCCCGGTAGAGCGGGTGGTCCTCGGGGAAGCCGACCCGGCCCTCCACGGGGGAGGCCCACACCGGCAGCCCGCGCCGTTCCGCGAGCGCCACCGCGGCGTCCCAGGCGCCCTCGGCGTCGACCGAACCGCCCGTCACCAGCACGGGGTTGACGGCCTCGTCCAGCCGCCGGGCCAGTGCCTCGACGGCGGGCCCGGCCGCCGCGGTGGCGTCGCTCACCCGCCGCCGCGCCGCCTGCCGGGCGGCGGCCGCCCCGGCCTCGTCCAGCTCGACGTCGAAGTCGTCCATCGGCAGGGAGAGGAACACCGGCCCCCGGGGCGCCGTCTCGGCGATGTGGAAGGCGCGGGCCAGGGCGGCGGGCACGTCCTCGGGGCGCGGTGGCTCGTACGCCCACTTGACGGCGGGCCGGGGCAGGGTCGTGGCGTCGACGTTGGTCAGCAGCGCCTCCATCGTCATCATCGCCCGGACCTGCTGCCCGGCCGTGACGACCATGGGGGTGTGGTTGGCGGCGGCGTTGAGGACGGCGCCCATGGCGTTGCCGACGCCGGGGGCCGTGTGCAGGTTGACCAGCGCGGTGGTCCCGGTGGCCTGGGCGAAGCCGTCGGCCATGCCGACGACCACGGCCTCCTGGAGCCCGAGGACGTAGCGGAAGTCGTCCGGGAAGTCCTGGAGGAACGGCAGTTCGGTGGAGCCCGGGTTGCCGAACACGGTCGTGACTCCGCGGGACCGCAACAGCGCGTATACGGCAGCGCGAACGGTCGTCATGCTGCGTTCCTCCTGGGGGCGATGTGATCGGAGAAGCAATCAGGGAGATCAGGGAGAGGGGAGCATTGCCCATTCCCGCCTACCGGAGTCATTACTTCCGAAGATCACTCGACTTTTCATTCCCCAGGGTGAACGGCCTTTGCGGCGTTGCCGTTCGAGTGGGCCGCGCCCATGCCGGAGCCGGGTACGGCTCGGCCCCGCCACCCGGTGAGCCCGGGGGCGGGGCCGTGCCGGCTCCGGCCGATGGGCGGGAATCGGCCTGGTCCTGGGACACCGAGAGCGGATGCGGACCGGACGGGCCGCGCCTGCCGGCGCGCGCTCGGCGCTTCCGCCCCGGTGCTCAGCGTCGTGCCCGTGCCATGCCCATGGCCGCCAGGGCGAGGGCGCACAGGCACGCCAGCACGCCGACGATGACGTTGCTGACGTTGGCGCGGGTGGCGAACTGGTGGCCGGAGACGATCCAGGGGCACATGATCGTCCACGCGCCGAGGGCCAGCGCGGCCCAGCTCATGGCGTGGGTGCGTTCGTACGCCGGCCCGTAGCCGCTGACCAGGGCGGCGAAGGCGATGCCCACGATCGCGTTGTTGACGGCCAGTGTGGTGGAGCCGTTGAATCCCACGATCCACGGGGAGGCGGCGAGGTAGATGCCGCAGAGCACGGCGAGTGCCTCGACGCCCTGGGCGACGGGGGTCGCCGTGGTCTCTTCGGAGTGGGCCCGGAGCGCCACGATGTCCGGGTGGTGATCGATCCGGGGCGACGTCGGTGCGGTCACGTCGGCCACCTTCTTTCAGTGTCATTGCGGACCTTCCTGCATTTTATCCCCGATAGGCCTATTTGCCACCTGAATGGCGGTAGCGCACATCTGGCGATATCCGGTGTGGTGGCGCCCGGTTTCCTCACGTCACCCTTGAGACACCGGGACGTCGCTTTCCGGACGCCTCCACGGGAAGCGCCATCGGACGGACCGGGCGAACGCACCGGGGGAACAACCAGGAAAGGGCGTCGTCGTGGAGCAGCTCAAAGGTCAGGGCGACCGCGCGCCGGGTCGCGGTGAGGTACTCGAGGAGACCGCGCGGGCCCGTCGCGCCGTGCAGGGCGAGGGACCCGAAGGGGCCAAGGAGGAGGCGGACCCCGAGTCGCACATCATCCGCGGTATCGACTGAGGCGGCCGGTGCGGTTCAGGCCCGCACGGGCACGAACCGCACCGGAGTACCGGGCACGGCCTGGGCCGCCGCAGCCAGCGAGGGCTCGGGCACGACCCCCACCACCGGGTAGCCCCCGGTCGTCGGATGGTCGGCGAGGAAGACCACGGGACACCCGTCCGGCGGTACCTGGACGGCGCCGAGGACCATCCCCTCGCTGGGGAGTTCGCCCTCCCTGGCGCGGGCCAGCGGTGGCCCCTCGGTCCGCAGGCCGATACGGTTGCTCGCCGCCGAGACCCGGAAGCCGGTGCCCGCCAGGGCGCGCAGCGCGCCGGGGGTGAACCAGTCGTCGCGCGGGCCGAGGACCACCGGGAGGACGAGCCCGCCGACCGGCTCGCCCGCCCACGGCACGGCGTCGGCACCGGCGGACGGGCCGTGGGGCGTGCCGAGCGGCAGGGTGTCACCGTCCGTCAGCGGCTCCGGCCCCAGGCCCGAGAGCAGGTCCCGGGAGCGGCTGCCGAGGACGGGCTCCGCGGCGACGCCGCCCGCGAAGGCCGCGTAGCCGCGGAGCCCGCGGGTGGCGGCGCCGATCTCCAGCACGGCCCCCGCCGGCACCCGCACCGGCGCGCCCCACGCGACCGGGCGGCCGTCGACGCGCACCGGGCACGGCGCTCCGGTCACCGCGGCCGTCACCGCCGTGGCCGCGCGCACGGCGCACCCGTTGACGGTGGTCTCCAGCGTGGCGCACTCCGCCGGATTGCCGACCAGCCGGTTGGCCAGCCGGTGCGCGGGCTCGTCGAGCGCCCCCGAGCGCCCGACGCCCAGGTGGGCGTGGCCCGGCCGGCCGAGGTCCTGGACGGTGGTGAGCGCCCCCGCCCGGACGACCGTCAGCGCGCTCATGCGCTCACCTCGAACCGCACCCGGGTGCCCGGCGCCAGCAGCGCGGCGGGCTCCCGCGCGGCGTCCCACAGGACGGCGTCCGTCCGGCCGACGAGCTGCCAGCCGCCGGGGGAGGAGCGCGGGTAGACGCCGGTGTACGGGCCGGCCAGGCCCACCGACCCGGCGGGCACGGCGGTGCGCGGGGTGGCCCGGCGCGGCACGTGCAGCCGCTCCGGCAGGCCCGTCAGATAGCCGAAACCGGGCGCGAAACCACAGAAGGCCACCCGGAATTCGAGGCCCGAGTGGATCCGCGCGACATCCTCCTCGGCAACGCCCCACAGGGCCGCGACCTCGGCGAGGTCGGCACCGTCGTAACGGACGGGCAGGACGACCGGTTCGCCGTCGGCGGCCGTCAGCGGCGGCACCCGCCAGCCGGCGATGTCCCCGGCGAGGGCTTCGGGTTCGTCCAGCCCGTCGAGCAGCACGGTGCGCGCCGCCGGGACGATCTCCCGCACCGGCGGCAGGGCCCCGGCGGCCCGCCGGCGCAGCAGCTCGGCGTGCAGGGCCTGAGCCTCGTCGGCGGTGGCGACCTCCACGAGCAGCGCGTGCCGCCCGACGGTCAGGACGCGGGGGGCGCCGGTGTCACCCGCCACGGCAACTCCCGCGGTCCCGGCCCGCCGACCGGCGGGGAAGGCGCTCACGCGAACGCCTTCAGCCGGACCCCCGCCGCCTCCAGTGCGGCGCGTACCCGCCTGGCGAGCTCCGCGGCGCCGGGCGTGTCGCCGTGCAGGCACAAAGAGCGGGCGCGCACGGTGATCTCCTCGCCCGTGAGGGCGGTGACGGCCGCGTCGCGGGCGAAGCGCACCGACCGCGCGACGACGGCGTCGGGGTCGAGGACCACCGCGCCGGGGGAGCGGCGGGGCACGAGCGTGCCGGCGGCCGTGTACGCGCGGTCGCCGAACGCCTCGGCGACCACCGGCAGCCCGGCCTCCGCCGCCGCCTCGTGCAGCCGTGACCCGGGCAGCCCGAGGACGGGCAGGGTCCCGCCCGCGCGCAGCACACCCGTCACCACGGCGGCCGCCTGCCCGGCGTCGGTGACCGTGCGGTTGTACAGCGCCCCGTGCGGCTTCACATAGCTGACGTCCGACCCCGCGGCCCGGGCGAACACCCGCAGCGCCCCCACCTGATAGGTGATTTCGTCGGCGAGCTCGTCCGGCGGCACGTCCATGGCCCGCCGCCCGAAGCCGGCGAGGTCGCGGTAGGAGACCTGCGCGCCGATGCGCACCCCGAGTCCGGCGGCGCGCTCGCACACCCGCCGCATGGTCGACGGGTCGCCGGCGTGGAAGCCGCAGGCGACATTGGCGCTGGTGACGACCGACAGCAAGGCGTCGTCGTCCGTGAGCTGCCAGCGCCCGAACCCCTCGCCCAGGTCGGCGTTGAGGTCGATCACGGCTTCGCCGGCGGCCCGGGCTCCGGCCGTTCCGTGGGTTCCTGTCATGTGGCTGCCTCCCGCATCGCGTCAAGGATGAGCTGTCGGGCGTCATCCAAATAGGTGGTCAACTCGGCTTCGGCGCTCCCGTACGCGCCCTGCTCCAGCAGCTCGGCCAGGGCCCGGTTCCGCGCCAGGAACGCCTGGTGGAAGAGGCGGGGCGACGGCATCGCGTGGAAGGCCAGGCGCAGTTCGGCCAGCAGCCGGTCCATGGCGGCGTCGATGCGCGGGCTGCCGCTCAGGGCGGCCAGCGCCCGGTGGAAGGCCAGGTCGGCCGAGCCCACGCCCCGCCAGTCGCCGTCCGCGGCGGCCCGCTCGGCCCGGTCCACGGCGTCGGTGACGGCCGCGCGCAGGGCCCGCGGCGCGCCGGCGGCAGCCCGGACGCCCGCGGTTTCCAGGGCGCCGCGCACCCGGTAGATGTCGGTGACGTCGGCGCTCTCCAGGACGCGGACGAACACGCCGCGGTTGAGCCGGTGCACGACCAGGCTCTCGTGGACGAGCAGCCGGAACGCCTCGCGCAGGGTGTTGCGCGAGACCCCGATGTCCCGGCCGAGGGCCTCCTCCGACAGCTGCGTGCCGGGCGGCAGGCCGCCGTCCTCGATGCGGTCGCGCAGCGCGTCAGCCACGCGCTGCGCGGTGGAGCGGGCCATGGCGTCTCCCCGTGGTGCGGCGGTGCGAACGCCGGGTGCCGGGAGGGCTCCGGACGTTCGAGGGCGGGTGGGGCGGCCGGCGAACCCGCCGGCGCACCGGCCCGGTGCGCGCGGCGTGCCGGGCGGCCGGGTGAGGACGGGTGGCGCGGGCGGGCAAGCAATCGCCGGGTCAAGCCTCTTGAGGATTGTTGAACAATATCTTAGCCTCCTCGCCAGTGACCTCGCCCGATCGAGCGAGGTCCGGGCCCCGGAAGGCTGGGCGCATGATCGTTCTCCTGGGCGTCCTCGTGGTCGTCGTCGGCTTCGCCACGAGACGCAACCCCCTGCTGGTGGTCGGCGTGGCCGGCATCGCCACCGGGCTGCTCGGCGGCCTGTCGCCCCAGCGCATCCTGGCCGCCTTCGGCGAGGGCTTCGCCTCCAGCCGCGCGGTGACGATCTTCGTGATCACCCTTCCCGTCATCGGCCTCCTGGAGCGCTACGGCCTCCAGGAACAGGCCCGCCGGCTGATATCCCGCTTCGGGACCCTGACCACCGGCCGCTTCCTCGCCCTCTACCTCCTGCTCCGGCAGATCACCGCCGCCGTGGGCGTCAAGGACGTTCTCGGCCATGCCCAGACCGTCCGCCCCCTGGCCGCCCCGATGGCCGAGGGCGCGGCCGAGCGCCGCCACGGGCCGCTGTCGGCCAGGACGCGCGAGAAGGTGCGGTCCTTCGCCGCCAGCGCCGACAACGTCGGCCTGTTCTTCGGAGAGGACGTCTTCCTGGCCGTCGGCTCGATCCTGCTCATCACCGGCTTCGTCAACACCACCTACCAGACCCACCTCGAACCGCTCAGCCTGGCGCTGTGGGCCGTCCCGACCGCGCTGTGCGCCCTCGCCGTCCACGGCTGGCGGCTGCTGCGCCTGGACCGCACCCTGGAACGCGCGGCGGCCGGGGAACGCAAGGAGGCCGCCGGATGATCAGGGCGGAGTGGTTCTACTGGCTCGTCGGCGCCATCTTCCTGATGATGGCCGCCCAGATGCTCACCGACCGCAGCAACCCCAAGCGCCACGGCACCGCCGCCTTCTGGGGGCTGCTCGGGCTCGGCTTCGTCTACGGCACCTGGGTCGTCGACAAATCGGCACCGGCCGAACCGCTCGGCGTCGCCGTCCTCGCCATGGTCTGCCTCGCGGGCTTCGGCTTCACCGGGCGCGGCACCTCCCGCACCACCACCCCCGAACAGCGGGAGGCGAGCGCGCGGCGCCACGGCAACAAGCTGTTCGTCCCCGCCCTCACCATCCCCGCCGTCGCCCTGGTCTGCGCCGTCGGCATCAAGGAGCTCTCGCTGCCCTTCGGCGGCGGGCCCGTCCTCCAGAAGGGCAGCGAGACCATCCTGGGCCTGGGCATCGGCTCGGTGGCCGCCCTCGCCGTCGCCATGGTGATGCTGCGCGAGAAGCGGATCACGACCCCGCTCCACGCCGGACGCTCGATGCTGGAGTCCATGGGCTGGGCCATGCTGCTGCCCCAGCTGCTCGCCACGCTCGGCACCATCTTCTCCGTCGCCGGGGTCGGCGACCAGGTCCGCAGGATCACCACGTCGGTGCTCCCCGACCACTCCCTCTACCTCGCCGTGGTCGTCTACTGCGTCGGGATGTTCCTCTTCACCGTCATCATGGGCAACGGCTTCGCGGCCTTCCCCGTGATGACCGCCGCCGTCGGCTGGCCCGTCCTGGTGGCGCAGGAGCACGGCAACCCCGCAGCCGTCCTCGCCATCGGCATGCTGGCGGGCTTCTGCGGCACCCTCGTCACCCCCATGGCCGCGAACTACAACATCGTGCCCGCCGCCCTGCTGGAGCTGACGGACCAGTACGGTCCGATCAAGGCCCAACTGCCCACCGCCGTGGCGCTCCTCGGCTGCAACATCGTGATCATGGCCTTGTTCGCCTTCTGAGCCGGCTTCCTCAGCCCGCCCCCCGACCCACCAGGGAGCAGTGATGACCCGGGTACTGCTGACCGGATTCGAACCCTTCGACGGGGAGAGCGTGAACCCCTCCTGGCAGGCCGTCCGGGCCGTCGCCGACACCCCGCCGGCGGGCATCGACATCACCGCCGTCCAACTGCCCTGCGTCTTCGGGGCGGCCCTCGACACCCTGCGCGAAGCCGTCACCCGGACCGACCCGGACCTCGTCCTGTGCGTCGGCCAGGCCGGCGGGCGCCCCGACCTCACCGTCGAACGCGTCGCCGTCAACATCGACGACGCCCGCCTCCCCGACAACGCCGGCGCGCGGCCCGTCGACGAACCCGTCGTCCCCGGCGGCCCGGCCGCCTACTTCGCCACGCTCCCCGTCAAGCGCTGCGTCGCCGCTCTCCGGGAAGCGGGCCTGCCCGCCTCCGTCTCCCAGACCGCCGGCACCTTCGTCTGCAACCACGTCTTCTACGGACTGATGCACCTCGCCGCCACCGAACGCCCTGCCCTGCGCGGCGGGTTCGTGCACGTTCCGTACGCGCCCGGACAGGTCACCGACCGGGCCCTGCCGTCACTCCCCGTGGCCGTCACGGCCGAAGGGCTGCGTGTGATCACGGTCACCGCGGCCCGCCACACGGGTGACATCCGGGCGGCCGGCGGGGCCCTTCACTAGGCGTGAACGGCGGGGCGCGGGGGGTGCACCACCGCTGCGCGGAGGTGTCCTCAAGCTCCCCCAGCTAACGCTGGGAGGTGCCCCCGGACGGGCTGCTGTGCCTTGTCCTCAAGCGCCGGACGGGCTGAATAGCCCGTCCGGCGCTTGAGGACGCGCCCGCAGGGCGCTCGCCGCCGCAGGCGGCAACGACGGACG
>NZ_JBEYZW010000127.1:0-15847 GCF_040646215.1 Streptomyces sp. NPDC046215
TTCCTCCTCATGACCGCCTACGCGCTGTCCGTGGACTACGAGGTGTTCCTCGTCGCCCGGATCAGGGAGGAGTACCTCGCCTCCGGCGCCTATCCGGGTGGTCCGACCGGCCCGTTGGCATATGTCCGGTTGCGTCCCATCGGGTGAATCCTGCCGGGGGTGGCCGGTCCCGCCCCGGTACGGGCCTGATGATCGCGGACACTCGCTCAGTTCACGGATGAGCTACGGCCGAGAGCGCGATACAGGTGGAGGTGGGCCGATGAGCACGCAGCAACCCCTCCGGAACAGCCGCGGAAGGCGCGGCATCTTCCGGACCAAGACGGTGGAACAGTCCATCCGGGACACCGAGGAACCGGAGCACGCGCTCAAAAAGTCCCTCACGTCCCTCGACCTGACCGTCTTCGGGGTCGGCGTCGTCATCGGCACCGGCATCTTCGTCCTGACCGGCAAGGTCGCCAAGGAGAACGCCGGCCCCTCGGTGGCCCTGGCCTTCGCCCTCGCGGGCGTCGTCTGCGGGCTCGCCGCCCTCTGCTACGCCGAATTCGCCTCCACCGTGCCGGTGGCCGGCTCCGCGTACACCTTCTCGTACGCCTCCCTGGGCGAGCTGCCGGCCTGGATCATCGGCTGGGACCTCATCCTGGAGCTGGCGCTCGGCTGCGCCGTCGTCGCGGTCGGCTGGTCCGGCTACATCCGCTCGCTGATGGACAACGCCGGCTGGCACCTGCCCGTGGGGCTGGAAGGCACCCACGAGGGCCGCTTCGGCTTCGACATCCTCGCCTGCGCCCTGGTCCTGGTGCTGACCGCGATCCTGGTGGTCGGGATGAAGCTGTCCTCGCGGGTGACGGCCGTCGTCGTCGCCATCAAGGTCACCGTCGTC
The DNA here is from genome assembly GCF_040646215.1 of Streptomyces sp. NPDC046215. Taxonomy (NCBI): domain Bacteria; kingdom Bacillati; phylum Actinomycetota; class Actinomycetes; order Kitasatosporales; family Streptomycetaceae; genus Streptomyces; species Streptomyces sp. NPDC046215. The sequence goes on from NZ_JBEYZW010000127.1 coordinate 878, forward strand.
CTCATCGTGATCGTCGTCGGGGCGTTCTTCATCACCGGCTCCAACTACGACCCCTTCGTCCCCGACTCCGTGGGCACCGCGGCCGGCGGCGGGGTGAAGGCCCCGCTCATCCAGGTGCTCTTCGGCTTCGCCCCCTCGAACTTCGGCGTCATGGGCATCTTCTCGGCCGCCGCCGTCGTCTTCTTCGCCTTCATCGGCTTCGACATCGTCGCCACCGCCGCCGAGGAGACCCGCAACCCCCAGCGCGACGTCCCGCGCGGCATCCTCGGCTCGCTCGCCATCTGCACGGTGCTCTACGTGGCCGTGTCCATCGTCGTCACCGGCATGCAGAAATACAGCGACCTCTCCACGGACGCGCCCCTGGCGGACGCCTTCAAGGCGACCGGGCACCCCTTCTGGGCCGGGCTCATCAGCTTCGGCGCGGCCGTCGGCCTCACCACCGTCTGCATGATCCTGCTGCTCGGGCAGAGCCGGGTGTTCTTCGCGATGAGCCGCGACGGACTGCTGCCCCGGATCTTCTCCCGCGTGCACCCGCGGTTCGGCACGCCCTACCGCTCCACGATCCTGCTCGGCGTCGTCGTCGCCGTCCTCGCCGGCTTCACCTCGATCGACGTCCTCGCCGAGCTCGTCAACATCGGGACGCTCTTCGCGTTCGTCGTCGTCGCCCTCGGCGTCATCATCCTCCGCCGCACCCGCCCCGACCTGCACCGGGCGTTCCGCACCCCGCTCGTGCCCCTGGTGCCCGTGGCGTCCGTCCTGGCCTCGCTGTGGCTGATGCTGAACCTCACCGGGGAGACGTGGCTGCGGTTCGCGGCGTGGATGGTCCTCGGCGTCCTCATCTACTTCGTCTACTCGCGCCGCCACAGCCGGGTGCCCTGACGCGCCACCGCCGGGCGGGCCCGAGCCACGGGCCCGCCCGGCGGCACCCCCCGGAAGAAGCCCCGGGGAGACCGCGGACCGCCGCCCCAGGACGCACCCAAGGTTGACCTGCATGCCCGTCGCACAGCCCGTGGCCGTCCCGGCGGTCGCCCCCCTCCCGCGCGCCCGGCCCGGCTACGAGCCCGCCGCGCCCGGGACCGGCCGCTTCTGGACGCGCCTGCTGCCCGCCCTGGCCGCCCTGGCCCTCCTCACCCGGCTGCCGTCCTTCCTGCGCCCCCTGTGGAACCCCGACGAGGGCTTCCTCGCCACCGAGGCCCGGATGCTCGCCCACGGCGCCGTCCTCTACCGCACCGCCGTCGACCGCAAGCCCCCCGTGCTGCCCTGGCTCTACGAGCTGTGCTTCGCGCTCTTCGGCGACGGGTCGCTGCTGCCCCTCAAAGCCCTCGCGGTCCTCGCCCAGCTCCTGACGGCCGTCCTGCTCGCCTCCCTCGCCCGCCGCCGCTGGGGCGAACGGGCCGGCTGCGTCGCGGGCGCCCTGTACCTGCCGATGTCCATCGCCCTCGCCCCCGAGGACGCCCAGGCGGCCACCTTCGAGGTGTTCATGGTGCCGTGGACCGTGGCGGCCATGTGGTGCGCCGACCGCGGCCGCTGGGGGGCCGCCGGACTCGCCGTCGCCGCCGCGATGCTCACCAAACAGACCGGGGGAGCGGTCCTGGTGCCCGTCCTGCTGCTCCTGTGGACCGCCCGCCGGCGCACCGGCGGCGCCGTCGCCCTCACCCTCGGCCTCGTCCTGCCCGTCGCCGCCGTCGCCTGGCTCACCGGGCCCGGCCGGCTGCTGTTCTGGTCGGTGACCGGTTCCGGGGCGTACGCCTCGGTGGAGGGGTCGGTGCTGCTCGCGATCAGCCGGGCGGCGTCCCACGCGAGCATCCTCGCCGCGGGCTGTGCGGGCGTCCTCGTCCCCCTCGGCTGCCTGGTGCTCTCCCGCCGCCGGGCCGCGCCGCCCGAGCTGTGGCTGTGGCTCGCCGCGTCCGTGGTGGCCGTCGCCACCGGCTTCCACTTCTTCGGCCACTACTACCTCCAGCTCGTCCCGCCCCTCGTCCTGCTGGGCACCTCGGCGCTGTGCGCCCTGCCCCGGCGCGTCGCGCGCACGGCCGCGGGCCTGTCCGTGCTGTCCTGCGGGTACTTCCTGGGCTGGGGGATCACCGGCGAGCCGCCCGAGCTGCCGCACTCCCTGAAGGTCGCGCGCGTGGTCCGCGAGCGCACCGAACCCTCCGCCCGGGTGCTGTTCTGGGGCATGCACCCCGAGCAGTACTGGTTCGCCGACCGCGCACCCGCCAGCCGCTTCCTGACCGCCGGGCTGCTCACCAACTACAGCGGCGGGCGCGGCCCCTCCCGCGTCGGCGAGGGGTACGGCGTGCCCGGCTCCTGGCCCGCCTTCCGCCGTGAGCTCCGCCTGCGCCCGCCCGCGCTGATCGTCGACGATTCGCGGGGCAAGCCGTATGCGCCTTCGCGCGTGGCGTCTTTGAGGGTGATCCTCGACCGGGGGTATGTGCGGGTGGGGGCGGTCGATGGGGCGGTTCTCTATGCGCCGGCCCGGGCGGGCGGGCAGTGAGTGTCTGTCCGGTGGGTCGTGGGGGGTGCACCACCGCTGCGCGGCGGTGTCCTCAAGCTCCCCCAGCTAACGCTGGGAGGTGCCCCCAGACGGGCTGACGTGGCTGAGCTCGGTCGATATCAGCCCGGACGGCTTTAAGGGCGCGCCTTAGGGGAGCAAGGACCGCGGTCCCACCGTCTCCGCGCCCAGGGCCCCGACCCGCTCCCGCAGCTCCCGGTCGGCCGTGACCACCACACAGCGCCGCCCCGGCGCCCGGCCGGACACTTCCGCCACGATCCCGTCGTCGCCGCTGCCGTCCGCCGACACCACCCGCACCCCCGGCACCGGGGCGACGCCCCGCGCCGCGCCCTCCACCACGAGCACGACCTCCGGCGGGCCCGCGAGCGGGGGCTCCAGCGCTCCCGGGGCCACCTGCGGGCCGCCGTCCGCCGCGCGGGCCGCGAGCCGGTCCCGCAGCTTCTCCGCCGCGCCGCGGCGGTCGCGCCACCAGCCGTCGGGCACCGAGCCGACGACATTCGCGGCATCCACGACGAGAAGGGCCAGGGGGTCCGCTGTGCCGGTCATGCCCCCAGCCTCGCACGCCAATTCCCCGCCGAATTCGACGGCACGCACGGTGTTATTGTCGAGGGTCGACAAACGGGGTCCGCGCGACGCGCAATCGAGCCCGACTGCGAGAAAGGCTGGCAGCGAGTCATGGCAGTGCGTACGGCCACCCCGGTCACCGGCTGGCTTCTGCGGGGCGGCGACGGCCGTCTGACGGCCTATGCGCCGACCGAGGGCGGTGTCGCGCGCTGGACCGAGACCCGGCCCGGCGGCCCCGAGTGGACCGGCCCCGAGCTGCTGGACGTGCCCGGCCTGGAGCCGTACCTGTCCATAGCGCAGGACGCCAAGGGGTACGTCTACCTCGTCGGTGTGCGGCAGCGCGCCGTCCAGTCCGACGAGGGCGACCGCTTCGAGACCGAGATCGTCTACGCCACCCAGTTCCAGCCGGGCCGCGCGACGACGAACTGGCGCTCCCTGGGCACGCCCCACGGCTCCGACCGGCAGCGGGCGGAGCAGATCGGCGCCCCCGAGGCCGTCGTGGACGCGGCCGGGCTGCACGTCTTCGTCCGCAACTCCGGTGGCGGGGTGTGCGGGCGGCGCCAGGACGCCCGCGGGATCTGGGGCGCCTGGGCGGATATGAAGGGCAGTCACGTACTCGACGGCCTCTCCGCCGGGTCCACGGCCGACGGGCGCGTCGAACTGCTCGCCCCCGCCGCTGAGTTCGTCCTGCGCTGGCGGCAGGAGCAGCCCGGCGGGCCGCTGCGGCGCGTCCGCAACGTCCCCGCGAAGCCGGCCGCCGGGTCCTCCACCTCGGCCCCCACCGCGGACGACCGCGTCACCCACTTCTGGCGGGAGGACGCCGACTCGACCCTCCACGTCCTGCCCGCGGACGTCCCGCCGGCCGACCCGGAGGCGGCCACCGAGACCGACGTCCTGGGCGTCTCTCTCGGCAGCACCGGCAGCGGGCCCGTCGCCGTGCTGCGCGCGGTCCTCGACGGCCACGCGTGCACGGTCCTGGCCCAGCGGGCCGCGTCCGGCCTGCCCGCGGTCGCCGCGTACCCCTGCGGGGACGAGACGGCCGGGCTGCACTGGTCGGAGACCGGCGAGGAGTTCACGGGGGCGCCGGCCCTCGCCCTGGACGCGCACGGCCGGGTGGTCGTCGCGGTCCTCGGCACGGACGGCCACCTGAGGGTGGCCCGCCAGCGGGGCTCCGAGCCGGGGCTGGCGCTGGGGGCGTGGGAGCGGGTGTAGCCGCTGCCTTTGCCGTTGCCGCCTGCGGCGGCGAGCGCCCTGCGGGCGCGTCCTCAAACGCCGGACGAGCTGCTGTGCCTTGTCCTCAATTGCCGGACGGGCTGCTGTGCCTTGTCCTCAATTGCCGGACGGGCTGAATAGCCCGTCCGGCAATTGAGGACACCGCCGCGCAGCGGTGGTGCACCCCGCTAAGCCCCGGAACGGCTACAGCCTCTTCGCGCTGCGCAGCCCCGTCGCGTAAAAGCCGTTGCCGTCCAGGCGGGCCGTGCCGCCCTTGTCGCCGAACGTCGGGCCGTTGGCCTCCTCGCGGCTGGAGACGAAGCGCGGCTTGCCGTCCGTGTCGAGGCCCAGGTAGATGCCGACGTGGTCGAGACGGTCGCCCGTGCGGCGGTCGATGTCGAAGAACACCAGGTCGCCGGGCTGGAGCTTGTCCGTGGCCTCGGGGCGCTTGCCGGTCAGGCCCAGGATCTCGACGCCGGGGGAGAGCCTGGCCATGCCGTTCGCGGTGCGCGGCAGCCCGTCGCCCTTGACGTCCTTGCCCAGCAGGGGGTAGCGCGCCCGGTAGCCGAAGACGGTGCGGACGTAGCCCGAGCAGTCGACGGCACGCAGCCGCTGCGGATCCGGGCGTTCCACCGTGCCGTCGCGGAAGGTGTAGGGAATTCCGAGGTAGTCGTAGAAATCGGATTGTTCGAGGCGCATGTCCCCGGCCTCGGAACCGTTCGGATTCAGCGGCCCGAACTGGGCGTCACCCGCGTACGCGAGACCCTGCGCGTCCTTTTTCTGCGGGGCCCCCTCCAGGTATTCCATGGAGAAAGCGAGGATGTCCGGGTCCTTGCTGCCGAGGGATTTCCCGAACCACTCCGTGAACCAGCCGGCCTTCTCCGCGCCCTCCTTCCAGGGCTGTGGCAGCAGTCGCACCCAGCTGTCCGTCGTCACCTTCGCCGAGGTGTACTTGGCCTCGGTGAAGGTACGGCTGGGACCGGTGAGGACCGCCGTGCGGGCCCCGTCGGTGAACGTGGCCAGCACCGCGCCGTCCGCCGCGCGCACGACCGTACGGGCCGGGGCGCCCAGCCGCTCGAAGCGGCGCTCCCCGGACGCCGCCGCGGCGCCCGGGGCGGGGGAGCCGCCCCCCACGGCCCGGACCGGCGGCGCGGCGTCCGGCTGCTGCTCGCGCAGCTCCACCGTGAGGTACGCGCTCGCGCCGAGCAGCCCGAGCACCACCAGCGCGTGGACCGCGCGGCGGCGGTCGACGCCCTTCTTCTTCCGGTCCTTCGTCTTTCGGGACATGAGGCTGCGCTCCGTGCGGGTCGGGAGGGTCAGGCGGTGGGCATGAAACCGAGCAGGATGCCGGCGGTCAGGACGACGTAGTTGGCGAGCGACACCGTCCCGGTGGCCAGCAGCGTCGCGCCCCGGGGCTGGCGGACCAGCTGATAGGCGATCAGGCCCGGGACGATGAAGCCGAGCGTCTGGTTGGCGTACATCAGCGGGAACTGCTGCTGGAGGATGACGTAGAGGGTCGCCTGCAGCACCACGCCGGTCAGGACGACGGCGGCGAAGAGCCGCTTGCCGTAGAGGATCACGTACCGCTGGAGCAGCAGCGTCGACAGGTACGTCAGCACGGTGATGCCGACCACCATGGCCGCGCGCTGGAGGTCCTCGACGAGGGTGAGCGCCAGCCAGCCGGGGGTGATCATGCCACCGGGGGAGAGGTTGGTGGTGAGGTAGCAGACCAGGGAGAACAGCAGGCCCAGGGCGATCCCGATGGCGGCGATCTCCGGTGTGAGGACGGCGGGGATCAACGGAATTCTCCTGTGGGCTCTATGTACGTCGGGACATACACCGGGGGCTGCTCCGGCTGGTGTGTCTGCTCCGGCTCGTCCGCCGGCAGTTCGGCCAGCCGCTCCAGGAGCAGCTCGCCCTGGCCGTGGATGTTGCCGATGGCGATGAGCGAGGCGCCCGGGCCGAGCCGGCCCAGGATCTCCGTGGTCAGCTCCCCCGCGTCGCGCTTGTCGCCGCCGAGGTCGACGACGCGGTCGCGCCAGTCGGCGGGGATCGCGTCGTGGGCGCTCTTGGTGGGGTGGCCGATCAGGAAGACCGAGTCGGGCGCGAGGCGCGGGATCAGCTCGCCCATCTGGCCGTTGCGCTCGACGCGGTCGGGCCGGCAGTTGATGAGGACGTGCAGGGGGCGCTCGACGGCGCCGAGGCTCAGCAGCTGCTCGACGTTCATCAGCGTTGACTCGGGGTCGTTGGCCGCGAAGATGTTGGCGAAGCGGAACGGCATGCCCTCGCGGGTGCGGTAGCGCTCCACGGACAGCACGCCCGGGTCCGGCGGGGCGTCGTACATGCCGCGCAGGGCGGTGGCCCGGTCGACGCCGAGGAGGTCGGCGACGGCCAGGGCGATGGCGACGTTCTCCTTGAAGGTGAACCAGCTGAAGCCGCGCAGCTCCGCGTCGCTGACCGTCTCCGGGTCCACGGCGATCAGCCGGCAGTCCCGCTTGGCGGCCTCCTCCTGGAGGATGTGCAGCCGGTCGCGCTCGGCCGTCACGCAGATGCCGCCGTGCGGCATGGACCGGCTCAGCGACCGGGCCACGTCGTCCAGGGTCGGGCCCATCTCCGCGAGGTGGTCCTCGCGGACGTTGCACAGCACGCCGATGGTGGAGCGGATCAGCTTGGTCTGGTTGACCTCCTGCAGGGCCGGCATGACGGCCATGCACTCGATCACCAGGGCGTGCGGGCGGTAGGCGGCGGCGCGCCGCACGATGCCGATCTGCTCGACGACGTTGGCGATGCCGAACTTGCGGTAGACGGGCTCCTCGGTGGCGTCCGGGTGGATGAAGCGCGCGGCGGTACCGGTGGTCTTGGCGACGGTCACCAGCCCGCCGCCGCGCAGCGCGCCCGCGCACAGCCGGGTGATGGAGCTCTTGCCGCGGATGCCGTTGATGAGCACCCGGGACGGGATGAGGTCGAGGTTGGTGAAGTGCCGGCGCTGCTCGATCACCCCGGCGACCAGCACGACGGCGCAGCAGATCACGAGAACCGTGTAGAGGAAGAGCACGGGTCAGTTCCTTCCGGAGGGGCGCGCCAGCTGCTGCCGGATGAGCTCCAGGTTCCGTACGACCGCGCCGACCTCGTCGTGGTGCTGCGGGAACAGGACGGTCTTGCGGTCGCCGCCGGCCAGGGCCTCGGCCCGGTCGGCGAGGCTCCGCAGCGGCCGGATGACGATGATGTGCAGCCAGCCCAGGCAGGCGACGGCCGCGGTCACCCCGAGCAGACCGGCGAACATGGTGTGCCACTGGGCCGTGTACTCGGGCAGCTCCAGCCAGGCGGTCGGCTGTTCGCTGACGACCTGCCAGTCCAGGTCCTTGACGGCGCCCCCGCCGCTGAAGCCGGCGGCCGCCACGATGGCGGAGTCGCTGGAGCGGCGCAGCACGGCCGTCCCGCTGGTCCTCTTGGCGTCCTTGCGGGCGGCGGCGGCCACCTTCTCCAGGTGGGCGCCGGGCAGCTTGGTGAAGGCCCGGAAGCCGTGCGAGCGGTCCGCGGCGATGATCCGGTGCTTCTTGTCGACCAGCCAGACCTTGCCGAGGCCGGGCCGGGTGACCATCGAGATCAGGAACTGCGGGTCGTACTCGCCGACCACCGTGCGGCCCTTGCCGCCGGGGACCGCGGCGTAGGCGGCGACGGCCGGCTCCTTGCCGGAGGTGTTGAGCTGGACGACGGAGTCCGGGTGCGGCTTCTTCCCGCCCGGGTGCCGGGGGGAGTCACCGGCGCGGGAGACGACCTTGCCGTCACCGTCGAGGACGTAGACCGCGCGGTAGCGGGGGTGTTCGCGCAGCGTCGTCCGCAGGACGGCGTCGTCCGCACCCTCCTTGCCGCCGCCCGCGCCGACGATCTCCGCGACGGACGCCACGTCCGCCCAGCCCTCGTTGAGGGCCTTGCGGACGCGGTCGGCCGCGGTGTCGGTGCGGCGCCGCTGGTCCTCGACGAGCTGCCGGGGGACGTCCACCCCGCTGCCGGCCCGGTTCAGGAGCAGCAGGAGCGGGGCGGCCCAGGCGAGCAGCAGGACCCCGCAGACGATGACGGTGCCCCGGGTGCCGAAGCCGCCGCGGGCCCGGCCGGTGCGGGTGGGGCGGCCGCCCAGGCGCTGCTGCCGCAGGCTCTCCAGGGCGGCGCCGATCCGGGCCGGCTCCCGGCCGCGGAATCGTTTCACCGGGCGGTCCAGCTCGCCCCGGCCGAGCCTGCGGCTCTCCAGGTACAGCTGGAGCAGCGGCCGCTGGACGGTACGGATCAGCACCCACGTCACGACGACGGCGAGTACCAGCAGGACGGCCGCCGCCACCAGGCCGAACGCCTGGGTGCGGACGGCGGACGCGTCTTCGGTGACCTTGACCGAGGTGATCACCGACAGGCCTAGGGTGCCGGCCGGGCTGGTCTCCCCGGGGGCGCGGCCGGCGGCCGCGTAGCCGACGGCGGTCCGGCTGTCCTTCTTGGCGTTCTTGGCGGCCTTGCCGACGGCCATGAAGTGGCCGCCCGCGCCCGGGTGGCCGCCCGGCTCGGGCGTCCTGGCGGAGGCGTCGGCCGCGGACTTGGCGGCGCGCTTGGCCCAGGCCGTCCGGGAGACGGACGGGCCGTCACTGGCGAGGACCGTGCCCGCGGAGTCGACGACGAGGAGGGAGCGGTCCTCGCCGGTCGAGATGCCCGGGACGTTCAGGGTGCCGGAGGCGACGAGCAGGCGGGGCCGGTCGCCGCCGCCCAGCGGGGCCGTGACCAGCATCCGGGTCTCGCCGGAGGGGAGCCGTACGAGCCGGGGTACCGGGGCCGCCCCTCCTTGCCCTTCTTGCCCGTTCTGCCCGCTCTTGTCGAGGACCGTGGCGAGGGGGATGTTCTCCCCGCGCGCCGCCAGCAGGCCGCCGGCCGGGTCGATGACCGCGGTGCCGCGCCACTTGCCGTACACCTTGCCGAGCTTGTCCAGGACCGTGTCGGCGGCGACGGGGCGGGGGCCGGAGAAGAGGGCGGCGGCGCGCTGGAGGTCGGTGACGCTCTCGTCCAGCGAGGCCCGCAGCGACAGGGCCCCGTCCTCGGCCACCCGCTGCTGCGAGGTGAGCACCGCGGTGTCGACCCCCGCCCGGTCGTTGCCGCCCAGCACCAGGGCCGTCACGCCCGCCACCGCCAGCAGCAGCCCGAGCAGCGCGGCGATCGGCGGCCGGGCGCCGCCGAGCAGGGGCATGTCGGCGCGGCGGCGCATCTTGCGCCGGCGCGTGCCGCGCGGAGCGGACAAGAGGGATCCTTTCGGCCGCGGCGCGGGTTGCCGGGTCGGCAGGATGCGAGGACGTGTCGGCGGCGCGGGATGGTGGGTCGAGGAGCCGTTGAATCCTAAGCAATAATTAAAGGGTTTCCAAAAACTTGTGGAGACACGCCTTATGTCCGTGCATTCGTCAGGGACTTGACCTAAAGGCCGGTGAGTGCGGTTTTGTGGGCCGGAGTGCGACGACAGGGTATTTTTACGGACATGACGCGCAAGTCGGGCTGGGGTTACGGCACTCGTGCCGCCCTGTCCGCCGTGCTGGCGGTCACGGCGGCGCTGAGCGTGCTCGCCGGCTGCTCGCGCCCCGCCGACCGCCCCCGCCCGGAGAGGCCGGCCGACCGGCACACCGTCGCCACCCACCCGCCCGGCTCCGTGGACCTCGGCCGGTGGATCACCGACTTCACCGACCGCATCACCCCGGAAGGCGCCTACCGCGTCCCTGCCGCGCGCGAGCGCCGGGCCGTCGCCGACGGCGTCCGCGCGTTCCTCGACGGAGACCGGCCACGCGCCGAACGCTCCCTGGCCACGGCCGGCTACACCGTCCGCACCCTCGTCGACCGCGACGGCGGCCGGCGCGTCGCAGAGATCGCCGACGCCACCCGGGACGGCGAGGCGCGGCGCGGCTGGGGCCGGGTCTACGTGGATCTGCGCGGTCCCGCCCGCTGGCAGGTGCAGGTTCCGCACCCCGCCGCCGACCTGCGCACCGAACAGCTCGGCATCGGCCTGCTGCGGGGCACCCCGGGCGGCGTCATGGTGCTGGCGGGCGCCCACCGCAACGCCGGGGGAGGTGACGAGGCCGACGTGGCGCACCGCCGCGACTCCGTCTTCGCCGCGGTCTCCGACGCGCTCGCCGACCGCGAACTCCCGGCCGTCCAGGTGCACGGCTTCGCGGACCAGAGCCTCCCCGACCACGACGTCGTCGTCTCCACGGGCAACGGCAGCGCCGGACTGTCCGCCGCCCGCAGGCTGACGGGCGCGCTGCGCGCCGAGGACCTGAAGGTCTGTGAGGTGTGGGAGCGCTACTGCGGCCGCCTGGAAGGGCGCACCAACGTCGAGGGCGACTACGCGGAGGCGGCCGGGGTGCCCTTCCTGCACGTGGAGCACAACCGCCGGGTGCGGATGGACGACGGCCTCGTGGCCGGGGCGGTGCGGGCGCTGAGCGAGGTCACCCGCCGCTGGGCGGCGGGCCGGGGCTGACGGGCGGCACTTCTTAAGACCGGCCGGGGAGCCCCGCCCCGCGCGGCGTCAGCGGGACGTGCGCTCGTGGACGAACTCCACCAGGCGCGTCAGGGCGTCCGGGTCGGTCGTGGGCAGCACGCCGTGGCCCAGGTTGAAGACGTGGCCTTCCAGGCCCTTCGCCGCGTCCAGTACCTCGCCGGCCTTGGCCCGGACGGCCTCGTGCCCGGCGAAGAGGACGGCCGGGTCCAGGTTGCCCTGGAGGGCCTTGCCGGGGCCGACGCGGCGGGCGGCCTCGTCCATGGGGATGCGCCAGTCGACGCCGACGACGTCCGCGCCGGCCTCGCCCATGAGGCCGAGCAGCTCGCCCGTGCCGACGCCGAAGTGGATGCGCGGCACGCCGTAGCCGGCGACGGCGTCGAAGACCTTGGCGGAGGCGGGCATGACGGAGCGCCGGTAGTCGGCCGGGGCGAGCGCGCCGACCCAGGAGTCGAACAGCTGCACGGCCGAGGCGCCGGCCTCGATCTGCACCTTCAGGAAGGCGGCGGTGATGTCGGCGAGGCGGTCGAGGAGGTCGGCCCACAGCTCGGGGTCGCCGTACATGAGCGCCTTGGTGTGCTCGTGGTTGCGCGAGGGCCCGCCCTCGACCAGGTAGCTGGCCAGGGTGAAGGGGGCGCCGGCGAAGCCGATGAGCGGGGTGGTGCCCAGCTCGGCGGTCAGCATGCGGATCGCCTCGGTCACGTACGGCACGTCGCCGCCGTCGAGCGGGCGCAGCCGCTCCAGGTCGGCGCGGGTGCGGATCGGCTCGGCGACGACGGGGCCGACGCCGGGCTTGATGTCGAGGTCGATGCCGATGGCCTTGAGCGGGACGACGATGTCGCTGAAGAAGATGGCGGCGTCGACGTTGTGCCGGCGGACGGGCTGCAGGGTGATCTCGGTGACGAGCTCGGGCCGCATGCAGGACTCCAGCATCGCGGTGCCCTCGCGGACCTTGCGGTACTCGGGCAGCGAGCGGCCGGCCTGCCGCATGAACCACACCGGTGTGTGCGGCACCGGCTCGCGCCGGCACGCCCGCAGGAACGCCGAATCGTGTGCCGCGGTGCGGCCGGTCTGCTGCTGGCTGGGCTCCGTGCGCTCACTCATGTGCCAAATCTTCGCACGGGCCGAACGAGTGACCCGCCCATGTGGGTGTCCCTACCCGGAACCAGGCCCCCTTCCGCCTAGTCTTCCGGGCATGGCTGCGGCGCAGGGACACCTCTCGGACGGTCCGGACGACGCGGATGGGGAGGGCTCCCCGTCCGTCTTCCGGCAAGCAGTCGCCGGTTTGCAGGGCGTGCGCCTGCGCCCCGAGATCGAGCTCGACGCGACCCCGCCACCCCAGCGGCTGGCCCCCTTCTCCTACGCCCTGGAGGCGGCCGTCGTCGTGGACGACGAGGAGCTCGCCGACGGGCGGCTGATCCTGCTGCACGACCCGGCGGGCCACGAGGCGTGGGGCGGCACGTTCCGCCTGGTCACGCTCGTCCACGCGGATCTGGAGCCGGAGATGGCCGCGGACCCCCTGCTGCCGGAGGTGTGCTGGTCCTGGCTGACGGGCGCGCTGGAGGCCCGCCGGGTGCCGTACGGGGCGCCGAGCGGGACGGTGACGCGGGCCGGGTCGCACTACTTCGGCGGCCTCCAGGAGCGGGAGCCGACGACGCGGATCGAGATCCGGGCGTCGTGGTCGCCGCAGGAGCCGCCCGCCGAGCCGGGCGCCAAGGCCGGTGAGGCGGGCCGGGCCGGCGGCGTTCCGGACACCGCCGCACACCTCGCGGCCTGGTGCGATCTGCTCTGCCAGATCGCCGGACTGCCGCCCGGGACGGCCCCCGACACCGGCGTGGTGACCCTCCCGCAGCGCCGCGATCCCCATAGTCGTTGATCGCTCTACCGTCCTAATTGCCCGAATTGTTACTCATCAATTCGTGATCATTCCCTAAAGCCGGGACGCTTCGCTGCCGAAGAGGCTTGTGACCCTTCCCATACGGATCGCCCCGGCTTATCCCCCCAGAGCCGGCCGTCCACGCCACTCCCCCCATGGAGGCTTGGTGTCCGTTCTCCTCGAGCAACCTGCGAGCCTCGCCTACCGCCCGAACAAACCGACGGCCATGGTCGTCGTCGCCGACCCCCGGGTCCGCTCCACCGTCACCCGCCACTTGTGGGCGCTGGGCGTCAGAGACGTGATCGAGGCGTCGTCCATCGCGGAGGCCCGCCCCCGCGTCGGCAACCCGCGCGACATCTGCGTGGCCGACGTCCACCTCCCCGACGGTTCCGGGCTCACCCTTTTGTCCGAAACCCGTGCCGCGGGCTGGCCCAACGGTCTGGCCCTGTCCGCCGCCGACGACATCGGTGCCGTCCGCAACGCCCTGGCGGGCGGCGTCAAGGGCTACGTCGTCACGGGAACCCGAACCAACCTCGGCCTCCCCGGCCGCCCCGGTGCCGCACCCATCGGCTCCGCCGCCGCGGCCCGGATGCACCGCCGCCCGCCCGGCGCCCCCGGGCACCCGGGCGGCTACCGCGAGCTGTCCGGCCGGGAGGTCGAGGTGCTGCGGCTGGTTGCGGAGGGCCAGTCCAACAAGGCCATCGGCGTCTCGATGGGCCTGTCCGCGCTCACCGTCAAGAGCCACCTCGCCCGGATCGCGCGCAAGCTGGGCACGGGCGATCGGGCCGGCATGGTCGCGGTGGCCCTGCGCACCGGCATCATCCACTGACCGCCCGTGGCCGGCGGGCGGCGCGAGGGAAGACTCCGGCGGGCCGGCAGGGGCCCCCGGAAAGCCCTCCGTAAGGCTTCGCGCCCGTCGACGGGCCGTTCCGTCGACGGGCGCTTGCCATACACAGATACCCTTGACCGGTGACCGACGCCCAAGAGACCGCAGAAGCCACGACACTGCGAACCACCGGGGGCGCTCCCCCGGACGACGTCGATTCGGCGCCGATCCCGTTGCTGGAACCACGCGAAGGCATCCCGCCGGTCGTCGCCGACAGCGATGCCCTGGCCGCGGTCGTCGCGGCGTTCGCGGCGGGCACCGGCCCCGTCGCCGTCGACGCCGAGCGCGCCTCCGGCTACCGCTACGGCCAGCGCGCCTACCTCGTCCAGCTGCGCCGCGAAGGCGCCGGATCCGCGCTGGTCGACCCGGTCGGCTGCCCCGACCTGAGCACTCTCGGTGACGCGATCGCCGACGCCGAATGGGTGCTGCACGCCGCTACCCAGGACCTCCCGTGCCTGCGCGAGATAGGCATGACGCCGTCGCGGCTCTTCGACACGGAGCTCGCGGGACGGCTCGCGGGCTTCGCGCGCGTGGGGCTCGGCGCCATGGTGGAGAACGTCCTCGGCTTCGCCCTGGAGAAGGGCCACTCGGCCGTCGACTGGTCCACCCGGCCGCTGCCGGAGCCCTGGCTGCGCTACGCCGCGCTCGACGTGGAGCTGCTGGTGGACCTGCGCGACGCGCTGGAGGCGGAGCTGGACCGGCAGGGCAAGCTGGAGTGGGCCCGCCAGGAGTTCGCGGCCATCGCCGCCGCCCCGCCGGCCCCGCCCCGCAAGGACCCCTGGCGCCGCACGTCGGGCATGCACAAGGTGCGCCGCCGCCGCCAGATGGCGGTGGTCCGCGAGCTGTGGACCGCCCGGGACCAGATCGCCCAGCGGCGGGACGTCTCGCCGGGCAAGGTCCTCGGCGACGCCGCGATCATCGAGGCCGCGCTGAACGCGCCGGCGAACGCGAGCGCGCTCGCGGCGCTGCCCGGTTACGGGCACCGGATGAGCCGCAAGCAGCTGGAGCAGTGGCAGGCGGCGGTGGACCGGGCCCGGGCGATCCCGGAGCACGAGCTGCCGCAGCCCGGTCAGCCGCTGACGGGCCCGCCGCCGCCGCGCGCGTGGGCGGACAAGGACCCGGTGGCGGCCGCCCGCCTCTCGGCGGCCCGCTCGGCGGTCTCGGCACTGGCCGAGCGGCTCACCATGCCGCAGGAGAACCTGATCGCCCCGGACACGGTGCGCCGCCTGTGCTGGGAGCCGCCGGCGGACCCGACCCCGGAGACGGTGGCCGAGGTCCTGGCGGCCCACGGCGCCCGCCCCTGGCAGATCGAACAGGTGACCCCCCACCTCTTGAAGGCCCTGACGACCCCGGAAGCGTGAGGTTGTCAGATCTGTGGGCCTGTGCCCTGCCGGGGGCAGGGCACA
>NZ_JBEYZW010000128.1:0-15461 GCF_040646215.1 Streptomyces sp. NPDC046215
GCGGCGAGCGCCCTGCGGGCGCGTCCTCAAACGCCGGACGGGCTGATGTGGCTGAGCTCAGCCACTACCAGCCCGTCCGGGGGCACCGCCCAGCGGTAGCTGGGGGAGATTGAGGACACCGCCGCGCAGCGGTGGTGCACCCCACCACCCGCCGACCAGGCGAACGGCCGCCGATAACACAGAGATACATGCCCCGCGTAGCGTCCCCGCACGTGAAGCCGTCGAACGGGAGAAACGACATGCCCAAGCTCATGGTCACCGCCGCTGCCGCCGCGGGCACGGCCCTCCTCCTGGCCGCCGGGACCACCGCCGCCACCGCCGCCCCCGGTGACTGGACGAGCAAGAGCTGGAGCAAGACCGTCAGCGGCGCCCACGGCAGCGGCACGATCACCCGCGGCGACGAGGGCAACGCCTACGCGGCCACCGGCACGTTGACCGTCACCGACACCGACCCGAAGGCGTGCTATACCGCCCGGCTCGGGATGAAGGTCTGGACGCTCTCCAAGCCCGGCGGCCTGCGCGAGGTCGAGGTCGGCTCCCACTCGGCCAAGCAGTGCGGGCCCGGAACCATCGACATCAAGGCCGACTCCTGGGCGAACAACGTCACCGACGGCCCCTGGGTCACCCTCTGCAAGGAAGGCACCAAGTGCGCGCGCTGACCGCCGCACCCGCACCCTGAGCCGGACGAACTCCACCCCTATCCGCGAAAGTAGGGGTTTCCTTCGCACGAGCGCACGTATTACGTTGAACGCCTCGGGGAGGACGCCACCGTGGCCCAAGGCAAGCTGCTCGCTGTCAGTGACCTGCACGTCGTGTACGAGGACAACCGCACCCTCGTCGAAGCGCTGCGGCCGGAATCCGACGAGGACTGGCTGATCGTCGCCGGTGACGTCGCCGAGCAGTACGCGGACATCGCCTGGGCCCTGCGGCTGCTCAGCGACCGCTTCGCGAAGGTGATCTGGGCTCCCGGCAACCACGAACTGTGGACCCACCCCCAGGACCCCGTGAACCTGCGCGGCGAGGCCCGCTACCTGCACCTCGTCGAGCTCTGCCGCGACTTGGGCATCGCCACCCCCGAGGATCCCTACCCCCTCTGGGAGGGCGAGGGCGGCCCGGTGGCCGTGGCGCCCCTGTTCGTCCTCTACGACTACTCGTTCCGGGTGCCGGGCGCGCACACGAAGGAGGAGTCGCTGCGCCGGGCCTATGACAGCGGAGTGGTCTGCACCGACGAGCACTTCCTGCACCCCGACCCCTACCCGAGCCGCGACGCCTGGTGCCGCGCCCGGGTGGCGCTCACCGAGGCCCGCCTCGCCGCCGTCGACCCCGCCCACCGCACCGTCCTCGTCAACCACTTCCCGCTGGTCCGCGAGCCCACGAGGATCCTGCGCTACCCCGACTTCGCCCAGTGGTGCGGCACCGAGCTGACCGCCGACTGGCACGTGCGCTTCCGCGCCGCCGCCGCGGTCTACGGCCACCTGCACATCCCCCGGGTCACCTGGCACGACGGGGTGCGCTTCGAGGAGGTGTCCGTCGGCTACCCCCGCGAGTGGCGGCCCCGGCCGCCCCGCGAGCCGCTCCGGCAGATCCTGCCCCGCCCGGCCGGGGAGAGCGCACCCCACGCAACCCCTGCGAACAGCACGGCTATAAACAGCCCCGCTTCGAGCAGCACACCTTCGAGCAGCCCAGTTTCGAGCAGTACAGCGAACGCGCGCACAGCAGACCGAGGAGCAGCACGGTGATAGAGCAGATCCTGCCCGCCGGGACCGTCGCGGAGGAGACCTTCACCGACCTCCCCGAGGGCGCGCCGAGCCCCCTGTTCCCCGAGGAGGAGGCGGTCGTCGCCAAGGCCGTGGCCAAGCGGCGCCGCGAGTTCACCTCCGTACGGATCTGCGCGCGCAAGGCCCTGGACCGGCTGGGGTACGGGCCCGCGCCCCTGCTGCCCAACCGGCGCGGCGCGCCCCAGTGGCCGGGCGGCGTCGTGGGCAGCATGACCCACTGCGACGGCTACCGCGCGGCCGCCGTCGCCCCGGCCGGGGACACCCTCTCGCTCGGCATCGACGCCGAGCCGAACGGGCCGCTGCCCGAGGGCGTCCTGGACGCCGTCTCCCTGCCGGCCGAGCGGGAGTGGATCCGTGCCCTGTCCGCGAGCCGCCCCGGGGTGTCCTGGGACCGGCTGCTGTTCAGCGCCAAGGAGAGCGTCTTCAAGACCTGGTACCCGCTCACCGGGCAGGAACTGGGCTTCGAGGAGGCCGAGCTGGAGGTCGACGCGGACGCGGGCACCTTCTCCGCCCGCCTCCTGGTGCCCGGCCCGGTGGCCGGCGGCCGGCGCCTGGACGGCTTCACCGGCCGCTGGCTGGCCGCCGAGGGGCTCGTCGTCACGGCGATAGCCCTCAGCGCGTCACCGGCATCCCATGACGGAACCGTGCGAAGCCCTCGGGAATCCGCCGCGCGAACCGCGTATTGAGCCACAGCCGCAGCAGATCGCGCTGCCGCCCCGGGACGTCCTCGAAGGCCGAACGGCCGTGGATCACCACATTGTTGTTGAGGAGCTGGAGATCGCCGGGGCGCAGCGTCATGTCGACGCGGTACTCGTCCATCGCCGCGATGTCCTGGAACGCTCGCAGCGCGTGCTTCTCGATACCGCTCAGCGGAATTCCGGTCTTCTCCACCGCCGAGTCGATGTAGTGCGTCATATAGAACCGGCAGCTCAACAGGCCGTCGAAATAGCCGTACACCGCGTTGCGGTAATAGGGGAGTTCCTGTGAGCCCTCTTCCGTACGCCGGTCGTAGACGAAACCCCGGTAGTACAGGCCGAGCAGTTCCCGGTGGTGGGCGAGCAGATGGTTGTGGACGCTCATCGAGCTGGCCAGGGTGCTGACCCCGCCCCGGCCCGCGCTGCGCAGGCAGAGCAGGCCCACGATGTCGGAGCTGTCGGTGTGGAACGGCAGGGCGCTCCGCGTGCGGTAGGCGCGGGTGGTGGGGTTCTCCACGCCGCCCTGCCCGTAGTCGCGGACGTGGGCGATGAGCTCGCCGGCGGCGTTCTGCGACACCGGGGTGCCCAGATGGAGGCCGATTCCCCAGTAGGCGAGGCGGGCGTCCTCCAGCGGCCAGCGCTCGACGGGCAGGCCGCGCAGCACGCTGAAGCCGCGCCCGAACTCCAGCTCCTGAACCGTTGCTTCGAGCGTCTTGGCGAGCGTCGGCAGCGGGAAGTCCTCGACGGTCAGGGACTCCAGGGGCAGGCCGCGGCCCCGGGCCGTGGCCAGGGCGGCGTCCAGCTCCGCCACTTCGGCCGGGGTGAGGGCCGTGACCCAGTCGCCCTCGTCGGAGAAGTCGGCGGCCCGCCAGGCGCTGGGGCCGGTGACGGGCTCGGTGAGGATGGTGTCGGCGGATGGCGCGGGCATGCGTACTCCACTCTGGCTCGCGGGAGCGGCTCGGCGCGTGTGCGGAGGTCGGCCGGGCCACGTGCCATGTGCCGCGGAGCGTACGGGAAGATGTGCGACACACCGATCATGAATCGAACGTGAGCCGCGGTCAATTGACATGAACCCGTGGCGTGAACTCGATCACCTTCCCGGTTACTTCATGGTGCATGGCTCGCACACCTGGTTAGCGTGACCGCGTGACCAGGTCAACGAGAATGTCCGCTCTTGTCGCCGGCTGTGCCCTGCTGGGCGGCACGCTGGCCGGTTGCGGTTCCGGAGGCGGTTCATCCGCGTCCGGCTCCGGTGACACTCTTTCCGTCGGCCTCATCGCCGAGCCGGCCGGCCTCGACTTCACCACCACCGACGGCGCCGCCATCCCGCAGGCCATGCTGGGCAGCGTCTACGAGGGTCTGGTCCGCCTCGACCAGCAGGGAAAGATCCGGCCCCACCTGGCCGAGCGCTACGACCGCTCCGACGACGGCCGCACCTACACCTTCCACCTCCGCAAGGGTGTGAAATTCACCAGCGGCGCGGAGTTCACCGCGGACGACGCGGTCTTCTCCGTCAACCGGGTGAAGTCCGACTGGAAGTTGAAGATCAAGAAGCAGATGGACGTGGTCGAGAAGGCCGAGAAGGTCGACGACCGCACCGTCAAGGTCACCCTGAGCAGGCCCAGCAACGGCTGGCTCTTCTCGATGACGACGCGCGTCGGCGCGATGTTCAGCCGCACCGGCGTCAAGGACCTGGCCAACCACCCCGTCGGCACCGGCCCGTTCGCGCTGGAGAGCCGCCGCCGCGGCGACCGCATCGTCCTCAAGAGCAACGCCGACTACTGGGGCACCAAGCCCGAGCTCCGCCGGGTGACCCTGAAGTACTTCAAGGACGCCGGCGCGATGAACAACGCCCTCCTCACCAAGGGCATCGACGTCCTCGGCACCGTCCAGGCCCCCGAGTCGCTCTCCCGCTTCGCCGACAAGAACCGTTTCCGGACGATCGAGGGCACCTCCACCGGCGAGGTCGTGCTGTCGATGAACAACACCCGCGACCCGTTCAAGGACAAGCGGGTCCGCCAGGCCGTCCGGCACGCCATCGACCACAAGGCGCTCGTCGACACCGCCCGCTCCGGCCACGGCAAGCTCATCGGCACCATGGCCACCCCCACCGACCCCTGGTACGAGGACCTCACGGGCCGCTACCCGCACGACCCCGCCAAGGCCCGGCAGCTCCTGAAGGACGCCGGGGCCGAGGGGAAGACGCTGCGGCTGCGCGTGCCCAACATGCCCTACGCCGTCTCCGCCGCCCAGGTGGTGAAGTCCCAGCTCGACCAGGTCGGCCTGAAGGTGGAGATCGAGACCCTGGAGTTCCCCGCGCGCTGGCTGTCGGAGGTCTTCACCAAGGCCGACTACGACATGTCGATCATCGCCCACAACGAGCCGCGCGACCTGTGGACCTTCGCCGACAGCAGCTACTACTTCCACTACGACAGCCCCGCCTACGGCAAGCTCCTCCAGGAAGCCGACGCGGGCAAGCCCGAGGACGAGGCCGCCCGCTACCGCGAGGCGACCCGGCTGCTCTCCGACGACGCCGCCGCCGACTGGCTCTACCTGATGCCCAACCTCATGGTCGCCGACAAGAACGTCACCGGCCTGCCCGTCAACCAGGTCGGCGAGGGCCTGGAGCTCGCGAACGTCCGCTGGGCCGAGAAGTGACCCTGCTGCTGCGCAAGCTCGCGGCCCTGCTGATCAGCGCCGTCGTCGCGAGCTTCGTGGTCTTCGCGTTCCTCAACGTCCTGCCCGGCGACCCCGCCGAGGTCGCCCTCGGCACCAACGCCACCCCGGACGCCGTGGCCGCCCTGCGCCACGAGTTCGGCACCGACCGGACCCTCGCCGCCCAGTACGCCGACTGGGCGCAGGGCCTGCTCCACGGCGACTTCGGCACCTCCTACGTCACCCACGACCTCATCGGCCCCCGCATCGCCGACCGCCTCGGCGTCACCTGCTGGCTCGCCGCCGGCGGCATGCTCGTGGCCCTGCTGTTCGCCCTGCCCGCCGGGGTCCTCGCCGCCGCCTGGCACCGCTCGCCCGCCGGTGCGTTCCTCTCCGGCCTCAGCCAGGCCGGCATCGCGATCCCGGCCTTCCTCGCCGGGATCCTGCTCGTCTACGTCTTCGCCGTCCGCGCCGGCGCCCTGCCCGCCGGCGGCTACACCCCGCTCGCCGAGGATCCCGGCGAGTGGGCCCGGCAGCTGGTCCTGCCCTGCCTGTCCCTCGGCCTGGTCCAGGGCGCCGTCCTCACCCGCTACGTGCGCTCCGCCGTCCTGACCGTGCTCCACCAGGACTTCCTGCGCACCGCCCGCGCCAAGGGCCGCACCCGCCGCTCCGCCCTGTGGCGCCACGGCCTGCCCAACGCGGCCGTGCCCGTCCTGACCGTCCTCGGCCTCCAGCTGAGCACCCTCCTGGTCGGCGCCGTCGTCGTCGAGCGGGTCTTCGTCATCCCCGGCCTCGGCGACCTCCTGCTCCAGGCCGTCGCCGACCGGGACCTGCTGCTCGTCCAGGGCGTCGTCATCGTCCTCGTCGTGGCGGTCCTCGTCGTGAACGTCCTGACCGACCTGATGTACCACCTGCTCGACCCCCGGCTGCGGAGCCGCTGATGAAACCGACGGCGCGCCTCCTTCGCCGCCCGACCCTCACGGCCGGGGGCCTCCTGGTCGCCCTCGTCCTCCTCATGGCCCTGGTGTCCCTGGTGTGGACGCCCTACGACCCCACGCGCGTCGACGCCGCCCAGCGGCTCCTCGCCCCCGGTGGCGGCCACCTGCTGGGCACCGACCAGTTCGGCCGGGACGTGGCCAGCCGGCTGATGACCGGCGCCCGCACCACCGTCTTCGTCGGCGTCGTCGCCGTCGGCTTCGCGGTGGCCCTCGGGGTGCCGATGGGCATCGCCGCCGGCATGTCCCGCGGGGCGCTCAGCGGCCTGCTCATGCGGGTCAGCGACTTCCTGCTGGCCTTCCCCGCCCTGCTGCTCGCCATCATGCTGGCGGCCGTCTACGGCACCAACACCCTCACCGCGATGATCGCCATCGGCATCGCCTCGGCCCCCGGCTTCGCCCGGGTCGGCCGGGCGGCGACCCTGCGCGTCATGGCCGCCGAGTACATCGACGCCGCCCGCCTGGCCGGCCGCACCCGCGCGGCCATCGCCCTGCGGCACGTCCTGCCCAACATCCGGGACGTCGTCATCGTCCAGGTGTCCGTCGCCTTCGCCACCGCCGTCCTCGCCGAGGCCGCCCTGTCCTACCTGGGCCTGGGCACCCCGCCGCCCACCCCCTCCTGGGGGCGGATGCTGCTGGACTCCCAGGAGCTGCTGTTCTCCCGGCCCGAGCTGTGCCTGTGGCCCGGCCTCGCCATCGCCGCCGCCGTCCTCGGCCTCAACCTCTTCGGCGACGGCCTGCGGGACCGCTTCGACCCCACCCTCGAAGGAGTCCGATGACGCTCCTTCAGGTCAGCGACCTGACCGTGCACGCGGGCCCCGTGCCTCTGGTCCGCGGCGTGAGCTTCGCCGTCGAGCGGGGCGAGCGCGTCGGCGTCATCGGCGAGTCCGGATCCGGCAAGACCCTCACCGCCCTCGCCCTCCTCGGCCTCCTCGACGAAGGGCTCCGGGCCGGGGGCGGCGCCCGCCTCGACGGGGTGCCGTTCGACCTCCTCGGCGCCGGCGACCGCGAGCTGTCGACGGTCCGCGGGCGAATCGCCGGCATGGTCTTCCAGGAGCCGATGACCGCCCTCAACCCCGTCATGCGCGTCGGGCCCCAGGTCGCCGAGACGCTGCGCCTGCACGGCACCCGGCCCACCCGCGCCGCCGCCCGCGACGCCGCCGTCGGCCTCCTCGAACGGCTGCGGCTGCCCGACCCCGAGCGCGCCGCCCGCGCCTACCCCCACCAGCTCTCCGGCGGCCAGCGCCAGCGCGGCGTCCTCGGCATGGCCCTCGCCAACGACCCCGCCCTGCTCATCTGCGACGAGCCGACCACCGCCCTGGACGTCACCGTCCAGAAGGACATCGTCGAGCTGATCACCGGCCTCTCCGACGAGCGGGACACCGCCGTCCTCTACATCAGCCACGACCTGGCCCTCGTCGCCTCCGTCTGCCACCGGGTGCTCGTCATGTACGGCGGGCGGATCGTGGAGAGCGGCCCCGTCGAGCAGGTGCTGGGCTCCCCCTCCCACCCCTACACCGAGGCCCTCCTCGCCGCCTGCGACCTCTCGCCCGGCTCCCACCCCCGGGCCATTGCCGGCACGGTGCCCGCGCCCGCCGACCTGCCCGCCGGCTGCGTCTTCCGCGACCGCTGCGCCCACGCGGACGACGCGTGCGCGCAGGTACCGCCGGCCGTCGCGGCCGGCCCCGGCACCACCGTCGCCTGCTGGCACCCCAGGACGGCCGCGGCCCCCGTGACAGCCGTGCCGGCCCCGGCTGAGGCACCCCCGGCTGAGGCGTCTCCGGCCGGGGACGGCCCACCGCTGCTCGCCGCCCGCCGCCTGACCCGCCGCTACACCCGCCCGCGCCGCCACCCCTTCGCCGCCCGCGCCCACTTCACCGCCCTGGAGGAAATGGACCTGGAGCTGCGCGCCGGGCAGCGCCTGGGTGTCGTCGGCGAGTCCGGCTCGGGCAAGACCACGCTCCTGCGGCTCCTCGCCGGGCTGGACCGGCCCACCGGCGGCAGCGTGGAGCGCGCCGGGAGCGGGGGCCTCCAGGTCGTCTTCCAGGACCCCATGGGCTCCCTCGACCCCCGGATGCGCGTCCGCGACATCGTCGCCGAACCGCTGCCCGGCCGGCGCTCCCCGGCGGCGGCCGAGCGGGTGGCCGAGCTGCTCGCCTCCGTCGGCCTGCCCGCGCAGGCCGCGGACCGCTACCCGCACCAGTTCTCCGGCGGCCAGCGCCAGCGCATCGCCATCGCCCGCGCCCTGGCCCCCCGCCCCGCCGTCCTCCTCGCCGACGAACCGGTCAGCGCCCTGGACGTCTCGGTGCGCGCCCAGATCCTCGACGTCCTGCGCGGGGTGACGGCCGGCGGGGACATGGGGCTGTGCGTCGTCTCCCACGACCTCGGCGTCATCCGCTACCTGTGCGACACCGTCATCGTCATGCAGAACGGAAAGGTCGTGGAGAGCGGCCCGGTGGAAACCGTCTGGAATTCCCCTCGCCACCCCTACACGGAACAACTGCTCCAGGCCGTCCCCGTGCTGGGCGAGGCACTGGCCGGGGCCACCGGGCGGCAGGCCGCGACGGCCGAACCGACGGGCGCGGAGGCGCTGTTGGAGGACGGCCGGGGTCATTAGCGCCCGATCAGGCCGGAACTGGTCGGCACCCGTCCGAGGCGACGGCGCTCCGGGGGCCGTGCATGCGCAGTCCCCGGTGTGCTGGTGCTGAGTGAGGCCGCGGACAGGTTGCCGCCGGTTCCCACCGATCATCCCGATCCCCACCAACCAAGTCAATCCTGAGACTTGACTCGAACTGCCCAAGGAAAGGCTTGTACCGTGAGCGGGTGACGCTAGATGACCTGAAGGTGTTCGTCCTGGTCTGCGAGGCCCGCAACCTCAGCGCCGTGGCCCGCGAGATGAACTGCAGCCAGTCGGCGGTGAGCCAGCACGTCCGGCGTCTCGAAAAGGAGATCGGCCTCACCCTCATGGAGCGTCAGCCCCGCGGTGTGGCCCCCACCGGGGCCGGCCGGATCCTCCAGCGCGCCGCCTCCGACGGGCTCACCGCCCTCGGCGAGGGCCTGCGGCTGCTGGAGGAGCTGCGCACCGGGCACGGCGGCGGCGTCGTCATCGCCACCGGCGCCACCACCATCCGCAACTTCATGGGCGCCGCCATCAAAGAGTTCTGCGCCGCGTTCCCCGAGGTGGGCCTGGAGTTCCACACCGAACGCTCCAGCCACCGCTGCATCGACGTCCTGCGGTCCGGCGCCGTCGACCTCGCCTGGGTGACCATTGCCGGGGAGGCCGACGCCCAGGGCATCGAGCAGCGTCCGGTCGTCAGCCTCGAATGGGTTCTCGCCGTGCGCTCCGACGACCCCCTCGCCGGGGAGAGCGCGCTCCTCGCGGACGACCTGGCCCGCACCCGCCTCATCCGGCCGCCCGCCGGCACCAGCTCCGGCCGCCAGGTGGAGCACTACCTCGGCGCCCACGGCCTGCCCCCGCGCGCCACCACCACCCGCGCCACCGACTGGGACACCGCGCTGCTCCTCGCCGAGATGGGCCTGGGGCACGCGCTCATCCCCGCCGCGCCCGGGCTCGTCGGCCAGTCCGGCGACAGCGTCCGGCTGATTCCCGTCACCGGCATCCCCTCCCTGGAGGTGGGCTGGGCCGCCCGGCAGTGGTCGGCCCTCTCACCCGCCGCCCGCGGCTTCGCGGACACCGTCACCCGGCACGTCGGACGCGGCTGATAAACCCGCGCGGCCCGGCGGGCGCCCGTCCAGCGCGCACAGTGTCCCGTACGCCGCCTGGACGAACGGGGCCAGCGGCGTCGGGGCCGCGTTGGCGAAGGCGGCCAGCGCGGTGCCGGAGTCCGGGAGGAAGCCCGCGAAGGCGGTGAAGCCCCGGGTGCCGCCGGAGTGGTGGAGCAGCGGGCGGCCCTGCCGGGGGCGGAGGTTCCAGACGAGACAGAGGCGGTTCTCGCTCCGGGGCAGGGACAGCCGCGGCCGCTGCACATCGGTGAGCGCGGCCCGCAGACTGGCGGGGCCGGCCCGCTCCGGGGCGAGCAGCGCCGTGAGCAGCGTGAGCATGTCCCGCCCGCTGGAGCGCAGGGCTCCGGCGGCCGGCAGCGCGGGGATGAGCCAGGGCGGGCGGGGCCGCCCGTGCCAGTGGCCCGGGGCCTGCGGGCGGCCCGGGTCGCAGTCGGTGTCGGCGAGCCCGAGCGGCCGCAGGACCCGCTCGGCCAGCAGCTCCGGGTACGAGCCGCCCGCCGCCCGCGCCAGCGCGTGACCGAGCAGCCCCACCCCGAAGTTGGAGTACCGCACCCGGGTGCCGGGCCGGTGGTGCAGCCGGGTGCGGGGGAGCGCGGCCATCAGGTCGGCGGGGGAGTACGCAGCGTAGGGGTTGCCGAACCAGCTGTGCCGCGCGGAGCCCGTGAGCAGCCCCGGGGGCTGCCGGGGCAGCCCGGAGGTGTGGGTGGCCAGGTGCAGCAGAGTGACCGGGGGGCCGCCGGGCAGCGCGCGCGGCAGGTAGCGGGCCACGGGATCGTGGTAGCGGACCTCCCGGCGGGCGACGAGCTCGGCGAGGAGCAGCGCCGTGAAGGTCTTGGTGAGCGAGCCGGTCTCGAAGCGGGTGTCCGCCGCGCACGCGCCCCCGCACAGCACCACGCGGTCCCCGCCGCGCACGGCCGCGACGGCCACGGCGTCGGCACCCCTGGCGGTGCCGAGCAGCGGGAGCAGGCACTCGGCCAGGGGCGCCCCTTTCACCGCGCGCGCGCCGCGCGGGCCAGCGCGACGGAGCCCGCGACGGCGGTGACGACGACGGTGTGCTGGTGGACCTTGAACCGCTGCGCCGGGTCGTCGCCGACGGGGTCGCCGTCGCAGGGGATGAAGCCGTCCTCGTCCTGGAGGTCCGCGATGGCCTGCCAGTCGGCCGGGTCGCAGTACGGGTTCTCCAGGGAGGCGCCGATGATGAGGAGTTCCGTCACCAGGTCCCACTGCTCGACCTCGCGCCAGATGTCGATCCACACCGGCAGCCAGGTGCGCACGTACGCGGCGAGGTCGGGCGGCAGGCCCTCGGGGCGGGCGCCCCAGTCGGTGAGGTGGAAGACCGTGTGGGTCATCATGTAGGCGGTGATCCAGTTGATCGCCCAGGGCTCGGGCGTGGCGCCGAGCCAGGTGGCCCGGGCCAGTGCGGCCCAGTCGTCGTCCTGGTCGAGGCCGACGACCCGGGCGGCATTGGCGACGGCGAGGCGGCGGTTGGGCAGCAGCTCGACGCTGTGGACCGAACGCAGTCCGGCGCGGTGGGCCAGCAGCCGGTCCAGCTCCGCGTGGCGGTACCCGCAGCGCACGAACGGCGCGTACATCTCCAGCGGGTCGGTCATCAGCGTGTGCCGCAACTGCCGCTCGTAGAGCATGTCGCCCTCGCGCAGCTGCGACCAGGTGAAGTCCATCAGGCTCTGCGCGGCGACGAGTTGGCCCGGCCCGGCCACGCCGTCCCGCAGCAGGATCGACGCCGCAAGGGTCGTCTCGCCCAGGGGTTTGTAGACGCTGTCGGGGTCGGCGATCGTCTCCGTGGTGCCCTCCGGGAGGGCGCCGTGGGAGCGGTTCGCGTGCAGCCACGACAGGGCCCGGTCGGCCATGCTCCGGGCCGCCAGGGCCACGGGCTCGGGAACCGTCATGTCCGTACCGCCTCCGATTCCCGGGGGAGCTCCCCTTGCAGCAGGTGCCGTGTGACGGCCAGGTCCAGGGCGGTGCGGGGGCTCTCGCCGCCGAGCACCCGCACGTGTTCCGCGGCCGGCCCCGGGTCCAGCGGCAGGGCGACGCCCTCGTGGCGCAGCCACGCCAGCCAGCGGATCAGCCGGACGGCCGTGGGGAAGTCGCGGCGCAGGATCGACCGGGCGACGCCCCGGCCGAGCGGCACCGCCGCGCCGCGGGCCGCCTCGTGCACCGGGCCGTCGAGGCCGGGGGTGGCGAGCGTGGCGAGCTGGGCCATGCGCACGGACCAGCGCTGCCAGTCGGCGGTGTCGGTGAGGGCGCCGTCGCCCTCGGGCTGCGCGGCGTGCACGCCGGGGGCGTGCTGCCCGCCGTAGCGGGCCAGGAGCTGCGCGGTCGCCCAGTCGCGCCAGGCGACGGTGCGCTCGTCCGTGCGGTCCAGGGTGCCGGTGCGCGCCGCCGGGAAGGCGTCGAAGGACCGGGCCACGGCGGCCGCGTCCTCGGCGTGGAAGGGGGCGCCGATCAGGACGCGCGGGGTGAAGGTGTCCGCCCCGAGCACCCGGACGGCGGCGAGGGCCGCCAGCGGGTCGGGGGCGCTGTCGACGTGCCGGGCGACGAGCGCAACCGTGCCCCCGGCGCCCCGGAGGGCGCCAAGGACACGGGATGCCAGGTGGTCTGCCGCCGCGGCGTAGTCCGCCCGGGCGCTGCTCACTTGCCCTTCGGCTCCTTCGGCTCCTTGGGGGACAGCAGAAGCAGCGCGAGCAGAACGCCTTCGGCTTCGGGCGCGGGCAGCGGTGGGTCGCTGACGACGGCTTCCGGCTCCAGCATCAGCGCCCCGAGGGCGGTGGTCTGGGTCGGGGTCGCGACGAGTCCGAGGGTCTCTTGAGCAAGCATCACGCCTCCTAGCGGGGATTGCACAGGGGAGTGCATCGTGAATTGTCATCACTTATATGGTGATGCCGTTTTCGAGCCTAGGACGGTCAGTGGGGTTCCGCAGCTTGAACGCCATTCAGGGAGGCCGGACGGGTGACCGGATACGGGGGAGACCCATGGGGCCAGCGGGGCGGAAGGTCCTTACAGCCGCTGCCAGAAGCGCAAAGCCAGGAAATTGAAGATGCAAAAGATATGAAAGTAGAGGATGTTATAGGCGATTCCTTGAAAAATCCATCATTCGGGTGAAGTGCGGATGCTTGTGTGTGGCGCGCCGTCCGGCGCGGCAAGGTCAGAAAATAGGCTGACGCGCCATCGGCGGGGCCCTGGGCAAGAGGGAGTACTGCGATGACCACTTCGGACTCCGTGCGTACCTGTCCGTTCCGGCATGACGAGGCCCTGGAGCCCGATCCGTTCATGACCCGGATGCGGACCGAGGCCCCGATCGCACGGGTGGAGATGCCGTACGGAAAAGGCGATTGCTGGCTGGTGACCCGCTACGCGGACGTCCAGCTGGTCACGTCGGACCGCCGGTTCAGCCGGGCGGCCCTGGTCGGGCAGGACTTCCCGCGGATCACCCCGGCCCCCATCGCCCAGTCGGAGGCGATCAACCTCATGGACCCGCCCGCGCTCAACCGCGTGCGCCGGCTGGTCACCAAGGCGTTCACCACCCGCCAGGTCGAGGAGCTCCGCCCCTGGACCCAGCGCACGGTGGACGGAATGCTCGACGGCATGGCCGAGCACGGCGCCCCGGCCGATGTCGCCGAGCACCTCGCGGGCCGGCTCCCGCTGATGACGATCTCCGAGCTCCTGGAGATCCCCGAGCCCGACCGCCCCCAGCTGCGCCGCTGGGCGATGGCCATGATGTCCATGGCCCTCGACGACCGGGTGTCGGCCGCCGAGGCCAAGGCCGGCCTGCGCGCGTATTTCGGCGAGCTGACCGCCGCGCGCCGCCGCGACCCCGGCGAGGACCTCATCAGCGCCCTCGCCACCGCCCGCATCGGCGACGAGATGCTCACCGACGCCGAGCTCGCCGTCCTGGCCATGCTCCTGGTGGTCACCGGCCACGACACCACCACCTACGACATCAGCAACATCATCTACACCCTGCTGACACACCCCGACCACCTGGCGCGGCTGCGCGCCCGGCCCGAACTCCTCCCGCAGGCCATCGAGGAGCTGCTGCGGTTCATCCCCTTCCGCCAGGGCGTCGGCATCCCCCGGGTGGCCCTGGTGGACGTCGAGATGGACGGCGTGACGATCAAGGCGGGCGACACCGTGCACGTGTCGTACCTGACCGCCAACCGCGACGAACTCGCCTACGAGCGACCGGACGAGCTCGATTTCGAGCGCAAGGACCCCGCTCTCCATATGGCCTTCGGATACGGCAGCCACCACTGCCTGGGATCCCACCTGGCCCGCATGGTCCTCCAGGTCTCCATCGGCACACTGCTCACCCGTTTTCCCACACTGCGGCTGGCCGTTCCGGCGGAGGAGGTGCAGTGGAACACCGTCTCGATCTGGCGCTATCCCCTCACCTTGCCGGTCGCCTGGTAAGGAGCCGACATGGCAACTCTGTGCAGACCTGCCATCGCTGTTCCCGAGCACGTCATCACCCGGGAACAGACCCTGGATCTCGCGCGCACCCTGCACGCCGACCATCCCCAGCTCCCGCTCGCCCTGCGGCTGATCGGCAACACCGGCGTCCAGACCCGGCATCTCGTGCAGCCGATCGAGGACACCCTCAGACACCCCGGGTTCACCGCCCGCAACGCCCGCTACGAGGCGGAGGCCAAGGCCCGGACCCCCGAGGTCATCCGGCGGGCGCTGGCCCACGCGGAGCTCACCACCCGCGACATCGACATGATCGTCTATGTGTCGTGCACCGGGTTCATGATGCCGTCGATGACCGCCTGGCTCATCAACACCATGGACTTCCGGGCCACCACCCGGCAGTTGCCGATCGCCCAGCTCGGCTGCGCCGCGGGGGGCGCGGCCCTCAACCGCGCGCATGACTTCTGCACCGCCTACCCCGGGTCGAACGTGCTGATCGTGGCCTGCGAGTTCTGCTCGCTGCTCTACCAGCCGACCGATCTCGGCGTCGGCAATCTCCTGTCCAACGGCCTCTTCGGGGACGCCCTCGCGGCCGCCGTGGTGCGGGGCGAAGGCGGCTCGGGCGTGCGGCTGGAGCAGAACGGCTCGCACCTCGTGCCCGACACCGAGGAGTGGATCTCCTACGGGGTCCGGGACACCGGCTTCCACTTCATGCTCGACAAGCGGGTGCCCGGCACCATGGCCATGCTCGCGCCCGCCATGCGGGCCATGGCCGAGCCGCACGACTGGGACGTCTCCGGGCTGGACTTCTACATCGTGCACGCCGGCGGCCCCAGGATCCTGGACGACCTGTCCAAGTACCTCAACCTCGCCCCGGAGACCTTCCGTTACAGCCGGGCGACCCTCACCGAACGCGGCAACATCGCCAGTGCCGTCATCTTCGACGCCCTGGAGCGGCTCTTCCAGGACGGCGGGGCCGACCACAGCGCCCGGGGCATCATCGCCGGCTTCGGTCCGGGCATCACGGCGGAGATCGCACTGGGCACCTGGAACGCACCGGACCGCGAGGGCGAGCCGGCGCTGGCGGCACAGCTGCCGGTCTGAGCGCGGGGAGGCGCGGGGGGGGGGGCGCCCGCCCGGCCCCCCCACGCACCCGCGAGCGCCGAGCC